>DSCM01000082.1 GCA_011049115.1 Pseudomonadota bacterium | reverse complement strand
GGGTTCCGGGTAAGTGACGCCACCGTCACTTTCAGGCTCAAAGGGAACATCCGGCGGCACCGGTGATTGATCTCCGCTGGGTTCGTAGATCTGCACCGGGTCGCCGTCGAAATCAGGGTCGGCGAACAGCTCGGTGGCCTTCTTGAAGTCAATGATGGTGAAGTAGTACTTGCCGTAATCTTCGTTGATGCGGGTGCCGCGCCCGATGATCTGCTTGAACTCGGTCATGGACTGAATACGCTGGTCGAGCACGATGAGCTTGCAGGTCTGGGCATCCACTCCGGTAGTCATCAGCTTGGAGGTGGTGGCGATAACCGGGTATTTGCTCTCCGGGAAGATGAAGTTGTCGAGCTCGGCCTTGTCTTCCTCGTTGTCGCCGGTGATGCGCATGACGTATTTGCTGTTCTGCGCCACCAGGTCGGCGTTTTCATTGACCAGGGCCTGGCGCATGCGTTCGGCATGGTCGATGTTTTCACAGAAGACAATGGCTTTGTCGAAGCGGTTGGTGTTCTTAAGGAACTCGGTGATTTTTTTTGCCACCAACCGGGTGCGTTGTTCCAGGACCAGGGTCTTGTCGAAATCCTTCTGGTTGTAGATGCGGTCCTCGATCTCGTTGCCGTACTTGTCGATCATGCCCTTGTCGGGCCGCCAACCGGTCAAGTCCCGGTCGAGATCGATGCGCACGACCTTATAGGGAGCAAAAAAAACCGTCGTCGATTCCCTGCCGGAGGCTGTAGGTATAAATGGGATCGCCAAAGTAGTCGATATTGGAGACTTCTTTGGTCTCCTTGGGCGTGGCGGTAAGGCCGATCTGGGTGGCGGAGGTGAAGTATTCAAGGATTTCACGCCAGGCCGAATCGGCGGCCGCGCTGCCCCGATGGTATTCATCAATGATGATGAGGTCGAAAAAGTCGGGGCTGAATTGTTTGTAGATGTTTCTCTCTTCCTCGTTGCCGGTCGCGGCCTGATAGAGGGAAAGGTAAATCTCGTAGGATTTGTTGGCCTGCCGCTTCCGGATCTTGGTTATGGCCGAGCCGAACGGTTTGAAATCGTTGGTCATGGTCTGGTCGACCAGAATGCTGCGGTCGGCAAGAAACAGGATGCGTTTTTTCGCCTTGGACTTCCACAGCCGCCAGATGATCTGAAAGGCGGTAAAGGTCTTGCCGGTGCCGGTGGCCATCACCAGCAGGATGCGATTCCGGCCCCGGGCTATGGCCTCGATAGTCTTATTGATGGCAAGCAGCTGGTAATAGCGAGGACTTTTATCACTGCCGTCGCTGAAATAATCCTGTGTGACCAGCGCCTTCTGCTGATCGTTCAGAGCACGATGCTGCGCCCACCCTTGCCACAGCGTTTCCGCAGTGGGGAATTCGTGGAGAGCAAGCTCCCGCTCGACAATGCCGTCCAGGGCAATCTTGTTGTGGAACAGAAAACCGTCGCCGTTGGAGCTGAATACAAAAGGCACTTGCAGCATGTCGGCGTAGCCCAACGCCTGTTGCATGCCGTCGCCAACCGTGTGGTTGTTGTCCTTGGCCTCGATAATGGCAATGGGGATGTTCGGCTTGTAAAACAGGACATAATCGACGCGCTTGTGCTTGGCGCGGGTATGCAGCTTGCCGCGCACGATGATACGGCCCTTGGTAAGAGGAAACTCTTCCCGTACTTGAGTTGCAATATCCCAGCCCGCTTGTGCCAGGGCGGGCGTGATGTACTTCGTGCAGATATCGCGCTCGGAAAGTTGTTTTTTATTCATCAGGCCAGCTCTCTCTGTTCGCGTTTCAGCGCACAAAACTGCTCGAACTGCCGCAGCGCCGGTTTCGAGGGCACCGTCTTGCCGTTCTCCCAGCGGTTAACCGTGGAAAAGCTCACCCCGATGGCATGGGCCGGTTCTTCCTGGGAGGGCGCCGGCTGCCGCCGCATCTTCTTGACGGTTGCCGGAAAATTTTCGCGAGCGTTAAACATGGCTGTTTTTGGAAACCTCTTTCGGTCTGCGCAGGTGCGAAGATCAGGGTCTGGAAGGCTTCGACAATAGAGCATCTGTTATGGGGCGCGCAAGCAAAAAATCGTGGCTGTCTGATAGTCGGGCGGGAATGAGTGGCGAATTGCCGGCCCGGAAAAGCCTCTCCGTCCGGCAAAAAGGGGCGGACGGGTATTTTTTGTTGCCTAAGCGGTGGCATGATAGTAATATCTTCTTTTATCGATTTTTCCGGTCGCTGATGTGAGTTATAAAACGGGTAAAACTGTTGGGAAGAGGATGGCGTGGTTATGGACTACCGGTGTCTTTGATGCTGAACCGGATGGAGAATGGGGGCGCGGTCGTCGACCGGGAATCATTGCGGCGGGCCGGTCACGATCTGCCCTTGCCTTTTAGTCTTTCTCCGCAAGCTTATGACCAGGCCCAAGCCGGGGGTCTGTTCTGCACCAGGCTACTGCGCCTGGTGCCGGGCAAGCGGATGGTGCTGAAAGCGTCCTGGGCCGGGAAGGGGCCGGTTATCGTCAAGCTCTTTCTCGATGCGGTCAAGGCCCGGCGCCACTGGCGGCGCGAGCTCGACGGGGTCAAAGCCCTGGCTCAAGCCGGCCTGGCGACTCCGGAGCTGCTTTTTGCGGGCACACTTGCGGAGCCCGGTTTGCCGGGGTTGATTTTTCGTGAGCTGGAACCGGTGGCGACCCTGCTGGAACTCTGGGAGACGAAAACCGCAAAACGTGCGTTTTTTCTGGGCCGGGTCGTGGCCGAGATTGCCGCGCAGCATCAGGCGGGTTTGCTGCAAAAGGATATTCACTGGCGCAATTTTCTCTTTTGCCGGGATCGGGCCTATTCCATCGACGGGGATGCGTTTGCCCTGGAACAAGCGGGGAGGGCTTTGAGCCGGGAGGAGAGTCGGGCCAATTTCGCTCTTTTTCTGGCGGAACCTTATGCCGGAATAGATTCTTATCTGGAAACCTTGTGGATCGATTACTGCCGGATGCGGGGCTGGTCCGTGCTGAACGAGGATCTGCCGCTAATCAGGGCCATGGTGGCGCGACAGCGCCGCAGCAAGGCGGAAAATTTCGTGGCCAAAAGTCGGCGAAGCTGTACGGCGGTCAGCGCCGGTCGCCAAGGCGGTTTTTTTCGGCTGGTGGAGCGCCGTTATCAGTCTCCGGAGCTGGAAAAGCTGCTGGCCGCTCCCGATGATTTTCTGCCGGCCGGAGAAATCCTGAAAGCGGGGAACAGTTCGACCGTGGTACGGCTGCGTCTGGACGGTCTTGACCTGGTGGTTAAAAGATATAACATCAAGCACGTAGCCCATGCCTTAAGTCGTTGCTGGCGGCCGAGCCGGGCTTTGATTTCCTGGAATAACGCCCAGCGTCTGCAATGGTGGGGCCTGGCCGTGCCCGAACCCGTGGCCCTGCTGGAAAAGAGGGTTTGCGGTCTGCGTTCGACCGCGTATTTTATCAGTCGGTACGTGCCCGGGCGGGATGCTTTGACCCTGCTGGGCGATCCTCAAGGCACCGGGTCGGAAAAAAAGGCCTGGCTTCAGGCTTTTGCCCGGCTGTTTCAGCGCCTGCTTGAGCTGAACCTCAGTCATGGTGATTGCAAGGCGACCAATTTCATCTGTGGCCGGGATGGGCGTCTTTATCTGCTTGACCTTGACGCCATGCGTTCCTGGAAACGGCCGGGCCGGAAATTTTTCGCCGCCGTGTCCCGAGACTATCGCCGCTTGCTTGCCAATTGGCGGGATCGTCCGGAATTGCAAAATGAGTTTACAGAAATTCTGGCCGGTCTCAAAAGGCCATAACCCTGACCATTGACTGATGAAGACCTTTCGGTTGCGGGTTTTCTTTTCGTGATAGTATAAAAATGCCGGCCGCCGAAGGCGGACCGTGGTGGGAATCTGATCTGATGATAGTACTGGGACTTTCCGGGGCTTTAACCCATGATCCATCAGCCGCCTTGCTGGTTGACGGCGAGCTTGTCGCGGCGGCCGAGGAAGAGCGCTTTCTTCGCGACAAGCATGCCAAGAAAAAATGGCCTTATCACGCCGCCCGTTTCTGTCTTGAGTTCGCCGGAGTCAAGCCGGAGGAGATCGATTATGTCGCCTTTCCCTTTGCCGAGATGGGCCTTTTCAGCAACCCCGGTCGTTTTCATTTCGCCCGGCGCTATTGGTATGCTCCGGATCGGGCCTTGGATGCGCTGTGCAACGGCAATCGCCATTTCCGTCGCAACCGGCGCAAAATCATGCAACTGATGGTCGAGCTCGGCATCGATATTCAAAAAACCCCCTTTGTCCCGGTTGAGCACCATCTCGCCCATGCCTCCAGCGCCTACCATTTCAGCGGGTTTACCGACAAATGCGCAATTCTGGGAATCGACGGCAAGGGCGAATACGCGACCACCTTTTTCGGTTACGGCGAAAACGGCGTTATTCATAAAATCAAGGAGTTTTATGATCCGGATTCATTGGGCGGGGTTTACGGTGCCCTGACCCAGTATCTGGGTTTTGAAATGCTTGACGGCGAATTCAAGGTCATGGGCATGGCTCCCTACGGCGACCCGGACAAATATGACTTTTCGCGACTCTGGCACTGGGATGGAAAGACTTTTACGGTTAATACCGAGTTGGTCAATGTCGTCGGGCTCAGACGTTATAAGGATCGGCGGCAGAGTTACTATTTCAGTCCCAAGCTGCTGCGTTGGCTGGGACCGAAACGGGAAGGCGACGAGATTGACGACCCTTATGTCGATTACGCCGCCGCGATGCAGAAACTGCTGGAAGAAACTTCGTTGCACATGGTCGAAACCTACCTCGGCGACATCATTCGGGAAACCGGGCGGCTTTGCTTTGCCGGCGGGGTGGCGCTCAATGTCAAGCTCAATCAGCGGCTGCTGGCGCTGCCCGGGCTCAAGGAGCTTTTCGTTCAGCCCGCCGCCAGTGACGCCGGCACCGCGCTGGGGGCGGCTTCTTTTGTCAGCCAGGGAAAGGGAGTTCGAGTCAAAAAACTCGAACATGTTTATCTCGGTCCGGCCTATACCTCGGAACAATGCCGGGATGCCTGTCGCAGCCATCCTCAAAAACCATGCTGGCAAAAGGTCGCGGACGCGCCGGCGGCCGGGGCTCGCATTCTGGCTGAAGGCCATCCCCTGGCCTGGTTTCAGGGCCGCATGGAATTCGGCCCCAGGGCTTTGGGCAACCGCAGTATTTTAGGGGATCCCAGTCATCCCGGGGTGGCCGATACCATCAATGCCCAGATTAAATACCGGGAGCGCTGGCGTCCTTTCTGCCCGAGCCTGCTGGATCGGGTGGCGGCCGAGATTCTGCAAACCGATCATCCCGCGCCTTACATGACCTTCGCTTTCACCGTGGCCGAATCCTGGAAGGCAAAGATTCCCGAGGTCGTCCATGAGGACGGCACGGCCCGGGCTCAGATTGTCGAGCGCCGTACCAATCCGCGTTACTATGCCTTGATTGAAGAACTCGAAAGGTTGCGCGGGGTGCCGGTGGTGCTCAATACCTCTCTGAACCGCCGGGGCGAACCGATGATCTGCTCTCCGACCGACGCCCTCAATATGTTTTACGGCTGCGATCTTCAGTATCTGATGCTGGAGGATATTCTGGTGACCAAGGTTTGAGGCAAGGCGTTATTTCTTGGGCGCAAAGAGCAGGCAGGGCCGGCCGGATGAGTTTAAAACAAATTGGGCCGGGTTGGAGCGGCTTTTAAAGGCGTAGGCCTTGCAACCATGGGGCTGGCGGGGAACGTGAGTGATATAGTAATGACGACAGCGGCGGCAGGACGGCGGAACGGACATGGTCTTGGTCTCGGCGAAATTGCGAGTAAGGTTCAGCGTCGTTGCTTTCTGCATGTATGGCGACGCGAAAAAACAGAATATTCGGTTGGCTGAAGCGTTATAATTACGGTTGGTTTGCAGCCTTAAGATCGTCCCTGACCCCCCGCCGTCGGGTTTGTCTTTTTTAGGCCGGTCGCGGCAGCGGGCGGGGAAACAGCGGGCAGGCCTGCTTGATGCAGGTCGGATTCTGTTGAAACTGTTTGCAGACCGGGGCCGGTCCGGCTTCAAGTCTGCGGCCCAACATCTCCTGCGACAGCCTGGCGGCTTCCCGCAGGCAGAGCCAGGCCTCGCGCTGGCAGCAGCGGGCCGCTTCATGTTCGATGATTTTGCCCAGGCAGCAGTGCGTGGCCTGCTGACTCAGGCGGCGCGCTTTGGCCTGCAGCGGCGTGGACTGCAAGATAATTGAAAAGGCGGTGCCGACCCCCATGGCGGCGCCGCAGACCCCTAAAAAGCCACAGGCTCCCCCCGGCAGTTTCGCTCCCCTGGTAATACCCGCGACAATCTGTTCATCCTTGAGCTCTCCCCCCTGATTGCGCCACGCGCTCAGAATAATGCCCGGTATCAGGGCGTGATGTTCCGGCCCATGGCTGGGAATCGCGGGATGACGGCGCAGATCCTGCAAAAGACGGCTCAAAGAACTTTCCCGGGTGCTCAGGCAGAGGTGTTTGATGACCGCCAAACCATCTTCCAGATGACACTGGTCGCAGACGAAATGACCGTTGTTGCAGACGGCGTTGGCGTTGATCCTCCGGCCGCAGTAATGGCATGAATGTTCCTCTTCAATCAGGAAATACTGGAGCGGCGCGCCGCAGACCATGCAGTTGCTTTTTTGTTTGCCCGAAGGGGCGGCGGGGTTGGGGCTTGCCTCTTCCCGGCTCGCCGGCTTGCTTTCCGCCTGAATGATTTTCAGTTCCGGGGCGACGCCGCAATCACAGGTCAGGGTGAATTCCACATTGCCGACCTGACCGTTTTCATCCAGAAGATAGAGCTCTTCCCCGTAATCGCGGGTCTCGTGCTCCGGTAACAGCGCGACTTGTCCCGGGGTCAGCCAGGCGCCGCCGCCGGTTTGCAGGGCGCGAAAAGGACCACGGGCGATGACCGCCACCATCGGGGTCGCTGTGTTTTCGACCGGTTTTCGCGCCCCGAAGGTCAGGGAGTGGAAGATGTGGCCATCGACTTCCCGGTAGGGGAACAGTTTGTGACTGCGGGCCGCCGTAAACCCGCTTTCCTGCAGCAGGCCGAAAAGATGGGCCAGGGTCAGGGCGCCGGCGATGCATTCACCCTTGAGCGTCTCATCGTTGCGAATCGCCGGGTCGGGTTCATGCAGGCAGACGACATCGCTGATGAGGATACGTCCACCCGGTTTCAGCACCCGCATGATTTCCCGGAAAACCCGTCGTTTATGGCTGGACAGGTTGAGCACGCAGTTCGAGATGACGATATCGGCGGAATTGTCACTTAAGGGAAGCTCTTCCAGATAGCCGAATCTGAATTCAAGATTGTCGTAACCGAGGTTGCGGATGACTTCCGGCGCCGCCTGCCGGGCCCGGGTCAGCATCGGTTCGAGCATGTCGATTCCGATCACTCGTCCTTCGGCCTTGACCTGGCGGGCCGCGACAAAACATTCGACTCCCATGCCGCAGCCGAGATCAACCATGGTTTCGCCGGGTCGCAGATCGGCCTCGCTGACCGGGCTGCCGCAACCGTAACCCCGCCAGCGAGCGCTTTCCGGAATATGGCTCATGAGCTCGGCCGCGTAAGTTACCGGATTGAGAATTTCCAGTCGGGGTCGGGCCGCGGCTTGACGGTAAAACTCCTTGACCACCGTGCGGCTGTTATTTTCCGCCAGCGCCAGCAGGCAGTTATTGTGAATCAGGGCTTCCCGGCCGTGGGCGCCGCAGCTTTCGAGGAGATCACCCATCTGCAGCCGCAGTCCCGGAGTCGTCAGGAGCGGGCCGGACTCGGCCGCCGTGCTGATCAGGCGCAAGGCCAATTTGCGCTGCAGATGCCAGTAGGGATCATGGCCGCCGAATTTTCGCGCCCGCAGATAACTCTGATCCGGGTCGCCGGGACCGAGCAGCAGGTTACCCGCCTCGGCGACCATACCGGGATGACATCTTCTCAGCTCCTGCAGGGCCGGGCTTTGCCGCCAAGCTTGTTCAAGATTGCCATCGTACGGAAATCCGGTCTCCGGAGCGCTGACCAGGGTTGGAGAGGGATAGATACAGCCGTCGGGAGCCAGGGTTAGGGATTCCCAGGCGCTGGTTGCGGCCCAGTGAATCGTGCCCGGAGGGGCGAAGACCTGACTTTTCAGGGCCTCAAGATTGTCGATTGTCAGGTTTTGCCGGCGTCCGTGGTCGGCGGCGGCCATGATTGCCGGAAAGAGCTCGTCGGCGGCGGCCCCGGCCTCGGCCCGGCCCCGGCCCTGGACAAAATACCAGGTCAGATGGAGATTGCCGATGCCGTGGTCGGCGGCGAAATCGATCATCTGATTAAGTTCCTGGTAATTATCCCGGGTCAGGCAGCAGGCCAGGGTGGCCGCTCGCGTTTCGGCGCGCAGCCAGGCCAGGGTTTTGCTGAGTTCGGAGAAGGCGCCCGCGCCGCGCACCCGGTCATGGGAGTTTTGCAGGCCGTCGATGCTGAGCTGCAGGTGAAAACGATTTTCGGGCCAGCGCCGCAGCGCGGCGCTGAAGGTTTCCAGACCGAGACCGTTGCTTAAAACCACGACGTGAGCGGCTTCCAGACTTAAAAGAAAGTCGACGATTTCGGTGAACTGGGGATGCAGCGTCGGTTCGCCGCCGGTCAAGGCAAAGACGCGCACGCCCAGGGCGTGGGCCTGGCGGCCGGCTTCTCTGATCGTGCTGAAATCAAGTTCTCCGCGGCTGCGAGGGCCGCAGGCAAAGAGACAATGGCGGCAAGCCTGATTGCAGCGATTGGTCAGATGAAACCAGAACTCTTTGAGTTGGCTGAGTTTGAGGCTTTGCGGATGATCCTGGTAGTTTTCCGGCGGGGCCCCGGGCAGGCGCCGTAGAAAACGAGTCGCGGTCGGGTCCGCGAGAACGGCGTCGTTCAGATTTTGCAGGAGTCGGTCCGCGGCCGGATTGGGCACAAACCAGTCGGCCCGGTCTCGGCGACAGTAAATCGCCAGATCCTGATCTTCCAGTCGGTCCCATAACTCGGGGCGGAAAAATTGTTGCCGAAGCACTTTGGGGTCAAGCATTTTGAGGGCTGTTTTTCTTTTCTAAGGATAATCCGCGTCCGAGCGCCGAAAAAGACCGAAGCCGGTTTCAGGTTTATTTAATTGCCGCCACCTTGCCGCCGTGATTTTTTTGCGACTCAGGGTAAAATTTTGACGCTGTATTCACGGCGCAGATTCAGATTCAGATCTTTCATGGCCTGGGCCAGTTTTTCCTGGTAGAGCAGATCCTTGATTTTGTCTTCTGCCTCGGGGGTCAGGGATGGATGTTTGGGGTCTCCAGTCCGATTGGTGACCAGGATGATATGGTAGCCGACCCCGGTCTTGATTACCTGGCTGGGTTCGCCGATTTCCAGTTGATAGGCGCTTTCTTCAATTTCGGCGAGCATGCTGCCGCGTTTGAAGGTTCCCAGTTTACCTCCCCTGGCGGCGGCCTGGTCTTTGGAAAATTCTCCGGCCAGGGTGGCGAAACTCTCCCCGTTTTTCAGACGCCGGCGAATGGTTTCCCAAATTTCACTTTTTTCACCATCTTTTACCTCCGGGGCGTCGGCGGGAATAAAGATCTGGGCCAGGGTCACGCTTTCTTCCCGGCTGAAAAGGTTATGTTGGGCGGCGTAATCAAGTATCTCCTGGTTGGTGATAATGATATTGGCCTTGATCTCCTTGGAAATGAATTTCGCCTGCAGCAGGTCGGCGGCAATCTTGTCGCGGTATGAAGTGAAATTGAGCTCCTGCCGGGCCAGGGCCTGTTCCAGCATTTCCCGGCTCATGCGGTTTTGTTTCAGCACCCGTTCGATAGTGCTGTCGATTTCCTCGTCGTCGACACTGACGCCCAGGGCCGCGGCTTTTTGGGCCAGCATGGCACTGTCGATCAGTTTCTGCATTTCCCTTTGCCGAATGTTTTCCTGCTCTTCTAAGGGCAGCTTCTGGAAATCGACCTCGCTGTATTCGATCGCGATGGCCTGTTGCAGGTTCATCGCGGTGATGGCCTGGTTGCCGACAATGGCGACCAGGCGATTGACGATGCGGGCTTCACCCGGCGGCGGACATAAAATCAGCAGAAAAACTGAAGCTATCAGCGAGAAATAAACCGCTTGGCGGCGAACAACGGTTCTGGATTGACAAAGTGCCATTTTTAAAGGTCCGTGAGATGTTGGTGGTAGATCTTGATTGTATGTTGCTCCCGGCATTGACTAAGCCAGCTGTGATAGTTTTCCTGAAGGCGGGCGGCGTAGAGCTTGTCTTTGATCTGATTTTCCGCCTCGGCGAAAGGAATTTTCCCCGCCGGCAATTTTTTCTCGATCCGGATGAGGTGGTATCCGTAGGTGCTGGCTATCACCGGGCTGATTTCCCCGGGTTGCAGGCTGGGCAGAATTTTGGCCAGCCGCGGCGGCAGTTCTTCCGCGCTGACCGGACGCTTGTCGCCGGGTGCGCCATGGTTCAGCCGGGTTCCGGCTTCAGCCATGGTCAGGCTGCCGGCTTCCAGTTGCTCCTTGAGCTCCCAGGCGGCGTTTTCCGAATCCAGGAGCAGGTGTTCAAGTAGGTAGCGGGGCTTAACTGTAAATTCCTCTTGATGCTGTTCATAGTAATTTTCGGCTTCTTTCAGGGTCGGATAGACCACATCGCGCCCGATTCTGATCAGGCTCAGGCGAATGAGCTGGTTTTTGTCGCGCCGCTTACCTGCGAGCGGTTTATCCAGACCCAGGCGTTTGGCTTCAAGCAGGAGCAGGCGTTCATTGATGAGCTGTTCCAGGGCGGTTCTGGCGCTGATGAACGCATCCGGCTGGGGGGAAACAACGCCCTCCTCCGGCAGCAGGTTTTCCGCGTGATAGCTTTTCAGGCGCTCGGCGACCTCGCTTCTGGTGATGATTTCTCCGTCGATGGTCGCGGCGGTTTCCCGGCCTGGGGTGCAGCCGACCAACATCGCCAATGTCGGGAACCACAGGAGCAGAAGGAGGCGGGGAAAGTGTCGAAAAAAAACGCTCAATGCTGCTCAAGAATTTCAGGGTGCAGGGTTATTTTAATCTTTTTCTTCAAGGTATCGACGTATTCATTGAAGATGTTGTTTTTGCTTTCCTGGATCAGCTTGTTTTCAATCGCGGTCCGGACCTCATTAAGAGGTCTGGTGCTCTTCTCTTTGATCTTTTCAACCTTGATCAGATGGTAGCCGAAACTGGTTTTGATCGGAGGGCTGATTTCACCTTCCTGCATGGCAAAGGCGGCATCGGCGAATTCCTTGGCCATGCGTTCGCGGGTGAAAAAACCCAGATCGCCGCCGTTGGCGGCGCTGGAACAGCTCGACCGGGCTTGAGCCAATTCGGCGAAATCCTTTCCCTGTTTGAGCTGTTCGGCGACTTCCAGGGCTTCTTTTTCCTCCTTTACCAGGATATGGCGCGCCTGAACCTGTTTTTCCTGCTGGAATTCTTCACCGTGGTCCGAATAGTATTGACTGATCTGCGGCTCATCGGGCGCGACGATCCGAGCTTCAATTTCCTTTTGCAGCAGGGCGCCTAAAACGATCTTGCGGCGGGCCTCTTCAATTTGTGCCTGCACCGTTTTTACCTTGTCCAGGCCTTGCTTGAGCCCTTCCTGATAGAGCATGCGCGAGGTCGCCAATTGTTCGAGAAAATCTTTCTGCACTCGGCTGTCGCCGGCCATCTGCCGCAGGTTGGGAGGCAGTTTTGCCAGTTCTTCGCGAAACTCTTTCAGGGTGATGGTTTCCCCTCCAATTTCAGCGATCACGGCGTCTTCGGGCGCCGCTTGGGTCGGGGATGAGTTTAGCAGCACCAGGACCAGAAGAAAAATTGCGCCGAATATCTTGAACTTTCCAGCAGTTAGAAAAAACATGATTTTGATGCCTCTAATTTGTGGTTGAAATTTTCGAGCTTTCCGGAAGCCCGGAACCCTATCAGCTCAGGTGATTTTTTGCAACAGCTTTTCGCACCATGACTTGAGCTCGGTCGGGTCCGGGACGTCGGTAAAAGAGAGCCAACCGTCCGGAGTGAGACGACAGCCGGGCGCTTCATTCTTGATCAGGGAAATTATCTTTTCCGGCGCCGGCGGGGCTGAAGCATCAAAACGTAAACTGAGCTTGCCCCGACCAATTTCAAGGGTCTGAATCCGGTTTTCCTTAAGCAGAAGCTTGAGGCTTTTCAGCCGCAGCAGGTTCAGCACCGCTTCCGGCGGAAGGCCGCAGCGGTCATGCAGTTCATCCTCGAGTTGGCTGAGGGCGAGATCGCTGTCGGCGGCGGCGATCTTTTTGTAGAACTGCAGGCGCAGGGTCAGGTCCGGCAGATAATCCGGCGGAATATGGGCCGAGAGGCTGATTTTGATTTCCGGTTCGGGAACCTTGGGTTGTTGGCGGCCGCGGGCTTCATTGATGGCCTCGCTGAGCATCTCCTGGTAAAGTTCGTACCCGACCGCCGAGATCTGGCCGGATTGTTTTTTACCCAGCAGGTGGCCGGCTCCGCGAATTTCCAGATCCTGCATGGCAATCCGGAATCCGGCTCCCAAGGTGCTGGCTTCGGCCAGGGCGTTGAGGCGCTTGCGGGCTTCCGGCGTGATCTTTTCGATTTCCGGGACGAGCAGGTAGGCGTAGGCCTTGCGTTGGGCCCGGCCAATGCGACCGCGCAGCTGGTAGAGCTGGGCGAGGCCGAAATTCTGGGCGTTTTCGACGATCATGGTGTTGGCGTTCGGAATGTCGAGGCCGGATTCGATGATCGTCGTGCAGAGCAGCAGGTCATAGCGGCGGGCGGCGAAGTCGAGCATGGTCTTTTCCAGCTCGTTTTCCCGCATCTGGCCATGGCCGATGCCGATGCGGATTTCCGGCAGCAGGGCGGCCAGACGGGCGGCCCGGGCGTTGATGGTAGAGACGCTGTTGTGGACAAAGAAAACCTGACCGCCGCGATTGAGTTCCTTGCCGACCGCCTCCTTGACGATGTCGTCATCGTAAGCGGCGACAAAGGTTCTGATGGCGAGACGGTCGCGCGGGGGCGTGGTGATGGCGCTCAGGGAGCGCATGCCGGAGAGGGAAAACTGCAGGGTTCGGGGAATCGGGGTGGCGCTCATCGACAGAACATCGAGGTGGCGGCGGAAATTTTTCAGTTTTTCTTTATGGCGGACCCCGAATTTATGCTCTTCATCCAGGACCAAGAGCCCCAGATCCTTAAATACTATATCTTTCTGGAGGAGACGGTGGGTGCCGATGACGACATCAATCCGGCCCTCACGCAGGCCGACGATGGTTTCCTTTTGTTGAGCCGGGCTGCGAAAACGGCTCAGGACCGCGACGCGGACCGGATAGGCGGCGAAACGCTCCTGAAAAGTTTCGAAATGCTGTTGCGCGAGGATGGTGGTCGGAACCATAACCGCCGCCTGTCGGCCGGAAAGAACGGTCAGAAACACCGCGCGCATGGCGACCTCGGTTTTGCCGAAGCCGACATCGCCGCTGACCAGACGGTCCATGGCCTTGGGCGCGGTGAGGTCGGCGATGACGTCGCTGATGGCCTGACGCTGATCTGGGGTTTCTTCGTAAGCGAAGGCGGCCTCAAATTCGCGAAAAAGGTGGTCCGGTGGGGCGCAGGCGCGTCCCGGCAGGGCTTCTCGTTCGGCGTAAAGATCAAGCAGTTCCAGAAGCAGATCGTCTATCGCCCGACGGGTTTTTTCCTTGGCGGCGGCCCATTGAGGGCTGCCGAGCCGACTCAGGGCGACGGTATCGTCCCCGTTGCCGTGATATTTATGCAGCTGGTCGAAGCTTTCCACCGGAACGTAGAGCAGATCTGAGTCCTGGTATTCAAGAATCAGATATTCATTGACAATGCCTTCCACTTCCAGGGTTTTCAGCCCCTGGTAACGGCCGATGCCGTGTTCAACGTGGGTAATGCAGTCGCCGGGTTTGATCTGGGCGAAATCATCAAAGAAAACCTCCCGGTTTTCGCGCCCCCGGGATTCCTGAGACGATAGCCTCTGTTTGGGGCCGAAGAGGTCGGCGTCACTCAGGAACAGAAATTTTTCCTGAGTGAGCAGGACTCCCTGTTGTAACCGCAGCGGCAGCAATCTGATCTGATGCTGGTCGCGAAAACTCTTCGGGTTGGCCTCAAGGTCGACCGGCAGGCCGTAATCGCTGAGCAGGCCATGCAGGCGTTCGCAGGTGGTCTGGTTGCGGCCGGCCAGGTAAATTCTGAAGTTCTGCTGGAGATGCTCCTTGAGCAAGGCGGCCATTCCGGCCAGAGGGTTTTCATCGGTTCCGGCGTTTTGTCTGATCCGGTCGCGCAGGAAACGGTTGTCACGGGTTCGGCATTGCCTGACGAAAGCTTCCGGCGGCGATAAGGTTTCGGCGGCGCCGGTTTGCAGACCGTCGTCTAATCGGCTGTTAAGGCAGATGCGAGCGCGCTCCGAAGCTTTTTGCAGGGCGGCCGCGGCGGGCGGCAGATAAGCTTCGGGAGGAAAGACCAGCCTCAGTTCGGCCAAAGCCCGATTATAGCCTTCCTGGAGCTGCTGCTCAAGATCTTCAAGCTGGTCACGCAGTTCGGAAGGTTCGCAAAGGACGGGGATTGTGCCCAAAGGAAAATAGTCGATCAGACTGTGCCGGCCTTCGACAAAGGCCGGCAGCCAGGCGTCAAATCCGGGTCGGTTGGGGTTGCTCTCCAGTTCAGCCAGGGCCGGAGCCAGAGCCAGATGGGAATCGTTGAGTTCAACAAAGCGTTCCCGAACCCGTTGCCGGGCGGCTTCCAGGTCGCGGGGAGCCAGGGTTTCCCGCGCCGGGCCGATTTCGACTTCCTCATATTCCTGTTTACGGCTGAGCTGCGTCAGGGGGTCGAAGGGACGGATTGATTCGATTTCGTCGCCGAAGAAATCAAGGCGCAATGGCTCCTCGTAAAGGGGTGAGAAAATGTCGACAACGCCGCCGCGCACGCTGTAGTCTCCGGCTTCATCGACGACGGGAACCCGGTTGTAGCCGCAGTTTTCAAGTTCCAGGAAAAGTTGCTCGCGGGCGATAGTCTGCCCCCATTCGAGACGGAAAAAACGTTGATAAAAAGCCTGGGGCGCGGGGCGGCGTTCGCTGAAGGCCACGATCGTGGTAAAACAGAGGAATTTTTTTGCTTCAGGAAGGCGGGCCAGGGTAGCGATTCGTTCCCGTTCAGTACGTCCGCTGCGCAGGGTCTGGCGATAAGCCAACCGGGGTAGAGGGGGAAGCAGGAGGAGTTCCGGGGACTCGCCGCCGCAAGGCAGGATTTCCAGGTAGGCGGCAACATCCTGTCTGAGGTCGCGGCTTTTCTGAAAATCGTCGCTGACGACAATGAATCCGGGAACCGGAAGTTGGGCCAGACGGCTCAACAATAATGCCGGACCCGAGCCGTGGAGTTCGTTAAGATGAATTTCCGCTCGATTTTCAATGGCGGCGGCGATGGCGGCCAGCTCCTCGGCAAAGGGCGGGTTGCAGGCGGGGGGCGGGGGATTGAAAACCCTCATTTGAGAAAAATCCGCAAGGCTTTTTCAACCTCGACGACGTCGACCCGCGTGTTCCAGCAAGGTCCTTCCGGGCGCTGATTAAGAACGCCGTAGACCGGAAGGGGAAAAGCGTCGTGAATGCCGCTGGTCAGATCGCGTTCACAGGCTACCGCGACAATCAGGCGGGGCTGATGATCACGGACGATTTTACGGGCCAGGGTGCCGCCGGTCGCGACGGCGGTGCGAATCCGGTATTTACGGGCCAGATCAATCAGGCTCGTGATATCGCAGCGCCCGCATTGTCGGCAGTTGTCAATGTTGGTTGTGATGCGGCGCTGGCAATCCGCCCGTTGCAGGCAGTGCGGCAGGAGCAGCAGCAGACGCTCCGGCTCAATGCGGCTGCGGTTGCCGGAAACCAGCAGCCGGTTGTTGATTTCGATGAAAGAACGGCGGATCTTTTCCTTGCTGATTCCCAGGCGAGGACCGAGAATTTCCATCAGGGGCAGGAACAGCTTGATTCCCAACCCTCTGATTCTCTGGGTAAAGGGCAGATCCTTTTCCAGGATTATGGAAAGGATCAAGGCTGTGATAATGCCGCTTAGAAGCAGAAAAAGAATTACGGTGATGAGCTGGGCCAGCAAGGGCAGGTTCGGGTGCAGCTGGCGCAAGCCGACGGTCGCCACCCAGCCGCCCACTAGAATCAGGAGCATGGTCAGGGCGAAGGTCAGTCCCAAAAGGCCGATGAAAATCCTTTTTTTGGATGGATTGAGAGTTGCTTCCCGATTTTTTTTCATCTAACGGGCGCCGAAGAAATCGTTTTCCCTGGGCTTGTAGCCGCAGATGAATTCTTCGGCTGAGCGCGCCGGTTTGCCGGCGGTCTGCAGACGCTCAAGGCGCAGGGCGCTGTTTTGACCGCAACCGACAAAAAGCCGTCCGTGATTAAGCAGAAGACTGCCGGGAGCCAGTAAAAACGGAGGCGG
>DSCM01000081.1 GCA_011049115.1 Pseudomonadota bacterium | reverse complement strand
GCGTGATCGGGGTTGCGCGGGAGTTGGCGGCTATTTTCGAACGTCGGTTCAGCCTGCCCGAACCGGATTTTCCCGAAGAAGCCGGCCCGGTGGCGGAGAAGGTTACGATCACGGTCAGTGATGCGCAACTTTGTCCCCGTTATGTGGGGCGGGTGGTTGAGGATGTCGTGTTGGGCGAATCCCCGCTCTGGCTGAAATCCCGTCTGCTGGCGGCTGGAGTGCGGGCGATCAGCAATGTGGTTGATGTAACCAACTATGTCATGCTCGAAACCGGGCAGCCTCTGCATGCTTTTGACCTTGATCAACTGGAACAGGGCCGTATCGAGGTGCGTCGAGCCGGTGACGAATGTGATTTTACCACCCTGGACGGAGTGCAAAGACGGCTTGATCCGGAAACCCTGATGATCTGTGATGCTCGTTCCGCGATTGCCGTGGCCGGAATCATGGGTGGTCTTAATTCGGAAATCAATCCCCAGACGCGCAATGTCTTGCTGGAAAGCGCGTTTTTTCAACCGGCCTCGATTCGGCGCTCGGCGCGCCGGCTCAATCTGAGTACCGAAGCCTCGTATCGTTTCGAGCGGGGGGTTGATTCTGAGGCCACGGCGCGGGTTGTCGATCGGGCCGCCGAACTACTTCATAAAATTGCGGGGGGGCGGGTATGTCGTGGACAACTGGATGTCTGTGCCGATCCACGTCCGTTATCTCCGATAGCACTGCGTATTTTTCAGGTTAACAATCTGTTGGGACTCAACCTGGAGTCGAACACGATTAAGAATATCCTCAAGCGTCTGCAGCTGAAGATAATCAAAGAGGATGAACAATTATTAACCGTCGTGCCGCCCGCCTGGCGCTTTGATCTCGAAAGAGAGGTTGATTTAATCGAGGAAGTCGCCAGAATTTATGGTTACGATCAGATTTCGGTCACGCCGGCCCGGATTTCTGATCCCGAGGTTGGGGATGATGAAGCCTCGATTGTTCAGGGTAAAATTCGTCGCCTCATGAGCGCCTGCGGATTTAATGAAGCCGTCAATTACAGTTTTATAGATCCGCAGACGGTAGCGTTGCTGCGTTTCCCCGCTACTGAGCGTTTTTACGATTTTGTCCGCCTGCGTAATCCGATTAGTTCCGAGATGGCGGTTATGCGGACCTCTCTGTTGCCGGGTTTGCTGCTGAATCTCAGGGATAATCTTCGGGTTAACGTCAAGGATATTCGTCTTTTTGAAATCGGCCGTAATTTTTTTCAATGTCGCCAGGAAAAATTGCCTTGTGAGGAGCTTTGTCTGGCCGGGGTTGTCTGCGGCCGGCGGGAAGCCGAACATTTTTCTACTCCGGAGGATCTGTACGATTTCTTTGATCTCAAGGGGTTGCTCGAAACGATCGCCGCGGAATTGGGCGTTGAACTTAACTTTATTCCGGAGAACTACTATAATTGCTTGACTCCGGGGCGGTCCGCGACTATTATGCTGGACCGCCGGCCGATAGGTTCACTGGGTTTGTTGCATGAAGAGGTGGCCGGGGCCTTTGATATTGAGCCGGAAACCTACGGGTTTGAGCTATCATTGGGCTTTTTGGTGGAGGCCGCAGGCGGCAGGCGCGTAGTCTATCAGGGGGTGACTCGTTATCCTCCCGTGTACCGCGATCTGGCTTTTCTGCTTGATGCCTCATTGCCGGCGGCCGAAATTCTTGAGTATCTACGCCAGCAGCATAAGTTGTTGGCGGCGGTCGAAGTCTTTGATGTCTTTCAGGGCGACGCCTTGCCGCAAGGGAAAAAAAGTTTGGGCTTTCGCTTGACTTTTCAGGATCTTAATAAAACCTTGACAGATAAAAAAGTAAATGCGATTATTACTCAGCTGATCAAGGGGGTCGAGGAGAAGTTTGCCGGGACCGTGCGCTGAAAAGCGGCAGACTTTTACTAAGAGGGCAGGTGGCAATGACAAAAGCCGATATGGTTGAAGTAGTTTATGAGCGTATCGGGGTCTCGAAGCGGGAAGCCGCGCGGATCGTCGAAAATCTGTTCGATATTCTCAAGGAGACCCTGGAGCAAGGGGAAAACGTCAAGATTTCCGGCTTTGGCAGTTTTAATATTCAGCATAAAAAGCCCCGTCGCGGACGTAATCCGCAGACCGGGGAAGAAATCACTATTTCCGCCCGTCGTGTCCTGAGTTTTAAGGCCAGCAATGTCTTGCGTGACCAGCTAAATCCCTGAACCGCGCCAAGTTTGAATTTTCCGGAATCTTGGGTGTAAAAGGTAAAGAGTGGGGTGAATGACCTCAGAAGAAAGGGTTCCTGATAAGCTTTTTTTCCGGATCGGCGAGGTCAGTCGGATAGTCGGAGTCAAACCTTATGTTCTGCGCTACTGGGAGCAGGAATTCAGTTTTATCAAGCCGGAAAAAAGTAATGGAAAACAAAGGCTGTATCGACGTTGTGATGTGATCGCCTTATGCCGGATCCGGCGTCTTCTGCATGAAGAGCGCTACACCATTGAGGGAACGAGAAAGAAAATCAGAGAAATCATGGCTGCGGGACAAGAAAAGAAGGTGTCGCCGTCCGCCGAGATCTGCCTGAGAAATTTAAGAAATGAATTGCAGACGATTCGCTCGTTGATCGAAAACCATCTGCAGCAAGAATAAAGAATTAGTTATTAAAACGGGACGTAGCGCAGCTTGGTAGCGTACCTGAATGGGGTTCAGGGGGTCGGAGGTTCAAATCCTCTCGTCCCGACCAGTTATAAAAACGGGCACTTACATTAAATTGTGAGTGCCCGTTTTTTTTGTGATGTCTTTTCAGTCGCGATGAAGGCTTGGTTGACGGCAGGGTTTTTGTTAATGCCAGAAGAAACTCGTCGTACGCAAGACCGTCTTCTTGGCCCTGACGGTTCTGTTCTTCAAAGTGGCAAAGCATGTTCAAAAGCTTGAGCTTTTTGAGATTATTCTTGAGCGGCAATAGAGTTGCCGGTTTCATATCACACCTCCTAATTGTCCGTAAATTGAGGTGTCGGCATCTGCTAATGTCGGCCGGTCGGATAAGGATTCTATTTTATCCGGCGTCTCCTGGTTGGCTAATAATATATGTTTAATTT
>DSCM01000080.1 GCA_011049115.1 Pseudomonadota bacterium | reverse complement strand
GCCGTATGCGCGACGTTATCGGTCACTCCGGGCAGGAATCCGACTTCCAGCACATAATCAGCGTTTCCGAGAGCGCGTGGCTCATCAATCAGAAAATCATGAATCACCGGATTGGATAAAAGACCGGCCGCCGCCTGCAAAGACTCCCGCGGAAACTCTCCCTCCAGGGTATAAACCTCGGAGATACGGACTTCAGCGATGGGATTCGTCAAAGCCAGAGTGTTGATTCTGGCGCACAGCAGCGGCCCTCGGGGATCAAATTCGGGATTGCGAAAAAAGATCTCCAAACGATGCCCTGTTTTTTTCATAAAGATTTCCTCTCAGCCCTCATCCCCGGCTCCCAGAACCCTGATATAAGGCAACTCACGATACTGTTCATTGTAATCCAGGCCATAACCGACGATAAAGGCATTCGGCACCACGGCTCCGCAATAGTCAGGTTTCAGAGCCACGCGGCTGCAACCCTCTTTGCATAACAGGACACAGGTCTTGACATTCGCCGCCCCCCGGTCCCTCAGGTGCCTGACGACTTCGACCAGAGTCAAACCGGTATCAAAAATATCATCGACCACGATCACATCATAATCCTGCCAGGAATCAGCCGGCACCAAGTCTCCGATCTTGACCCGGCCGCTGCTGGCGGTCCCGACATAACTGCTGATCCGCAGATAATCAATCGCCAGGGGCAGCTGATAGGCGCTCAACGCTCGGCACAGATCACCGAGAAAGGGCTGGCAGCCCTTGAGCAGACCCAGGAGTAACAGTTTACGACCCGATGACTCGGCGGCAATCGCCGCCGCCAGTTCCGCGATTATCCGGCGCAGATCTTCTTCTCTATATAGTATTTGTGACATATCCGACCTGATGGCTTCATAATTGCTTCACCTTACCCCCAGCTCTCCGTCTCAACCTGGGATAGTCCTGGGTTGCAGAAACGGCGCGACCGGAACCGACCCGGACCCAAAAGGAAGCCTAAAAGCAACCCAGTGTCTATAACGAATAGACCGGCCTTGTCAAGAAAGGAAGGATTTTTCTTGACTCAAAAGACCGACAAGTCTATATCAGGCACCGAAACTTAAGCTTACATTTATATTTACACTCCAGATTAATCCGGCCTGATAAATGTTTACCGGCATAATTGAAGAAACCGGAACCGTCAGCAGTTCCTCCCTCAGCGGCGGCAGCGGAGATTTGCGGATTGAAGCTCGGCTGGTTCTTGGCGATTGTGCTCCGGGAGACAGTATCGCGGTTAACGGGGTCTGCCTGACCGTTACCCAGATCAAGAACAAAGAACTGAATTTTGCAGTCTCGGCGGAAACCCTGCGCCGCTCCAATCTCGGCTTACTGAAAAAAGGCGCCCGGGTCAACCTTGAACGGGCCTTGGCCGCAGATGGCCGTTTCGGCGGCCATCTGGTTTCCGGCCATATCGACGGCACCGGCCGCCTCAGCCACCGGCAAGCGGAAGGCAACGCCGTCATTTTTACCTTTACCGCGCCCCCGGCAATTAACCGGTACCTGATTGAAAAAGGTTCAATCGCCGTAGACGGCATCAGCTTGACGATCGCGTCTTTGAACCGGGAATCATTCAAGGTCGCCGTAATTCCGCATTCCCTGACACACACGACCTTGGCGAAAAAGGAAATCGGGGCAATCGTCAATCTCGAAAGTGACCTGATCGCCAAATATATTGAAAAATTGTTGCAGCCTCGGGATGCGGCCCAGGAAACCGGGGCCTCCGGACTTAATCTTTCCCTGCTGCGCAAACACGGCTTTGCCTGAGTCTCGCACGCGGAAACCACCAACCCGAGCAAACGCAAATAAAAAAAAGGACTATAAAAGAGAAACATGGTTATTTCACGCATAGAACAGGCTTTAAAGGATATCAAGGCAGGGAAGATGTTGATTCTGGTAGATGACGAAGATCGCGAAAACGAAGGCGATCTGGTCATTGCCGCCGAGAAAGCGACCCCGGAAGCCATTAATTTCATGGCTAAATACGGCCGAGGTCTGATCTGCCTGACCCTGACCGAAGAACGAGCCGACTTTCTTAACCTGCCGCCGATGGTTCCGGACAACACCTCACAGTACGGTACCGCGTTTACCGTCTCCATTGAAGCGCGCCGGGGCGTCAGCACCGGAATTTCAGCCGCCGACCGCTGCCACACCATCCTGACTGCGATCGACGATCGCAGTGGGCCCCATGATTTAGCCCGGCCGGGTCATATCTTCCCTTTGCGGTCAAGAAAAGGAGGGGTTCTCGTCCGTACCGGCCAGACCGAGGGTTCAGTTGACCTGGCCCGTCTGGCCGGCCTCAAACCGGCCGGAGTCATCTGCGAAATCATGAACGACGACGGCACGATGTCGAGGATGCCGGAACTCCGCGAATTCGCGGAAAAACATAATTTAAGCATTATTTCGATTGCCGACCTGATCGAATACCGCATGCGCAAGGAATCCCTGGTGCAAAAGGCCGTCCGGGCTCATCTGCCGACCCGTTTCGGTGAATTCGAGATCATCGTTTACGAAAACCAGATCGATAATCATGAACACTTAGCCCTGATCAAGGGAGACCTCTCCGGCGATGAACCGGTCTTGGTCCGGGTTCATTCCGAATGCTTTACCGGTGACACCCTGGGCTCCTTGCGCTGCGACTGCGCCGATCAGCTGCATACGGCCATGGAGCGCATCGAGAAAGAAGGCCGTGGTGCCATTCTCTATATGCGTCAGGAAGGACGCGGTATCGGCCTGGTCAATAAACTGCGGGCCTACTGCCTGCAGGAACATGGTCGCGATACCGTAGAGGCCAACGAAGAGCTCGGCTTTAAACCGGACCTGCGTGATTACGGGGTCGGAGCCCAGATACTGGTCGACCTGGGCCTGAAAAAGATTCGCCTGTTGACCAACAATCCGATGAAAATCGTCGGGCTACAGGGCTATGACATTGAAATTGTTGAGCGGATCCCCCTGGAATGCACCCCCAATGAAACCAATATCTGCTATTTACAAACCAAACGGGAGAAGATGGGTCATCTCCTTGATCAGGTGCCGGAACACAAGGAAGATCTGCAATTAAAAACCCCGGGAGAAAAAAAATGGGCAAAATATTTGAAGGATCACTAAACCGCGGCGATAACGCCCGCATCGCGATCATCAACAGCCGCTTCAACAGTTTTATCTGTGAGCGCCTGGAAGAAGGCGCTCTTGACGCCCTGAAAAGGCACGGAGTGACGGAAGAAGGCATCGCGGTTTACAAAGTTCCCGGAGCTTTTGAGATTCCCTTGCTGGCAAAAAAGCTGGCCGCCTCCGGTAAATATGACGGCCTCGTCTGCTTGGGCGCCGTGATTCGCGGCGATACGCCCCATTTCGACTATGTTGCGGCCGAGGTGAGCAAAGGGATTGCGGTCACCAGCCTGGAAACCGGAGTGCCGATCGCTTTCGGAGTTCTGACTACCAATACCATTGAACAGGCGGTTGAACGAGCCGGCAGCAAGGCCGGCAACAAAGGCTGGGAAGCGGCGGTTACCCTGCTGGAGATGATCGACCTCCTGCGCCAGATCTAAAGACTTTAAACCATGGCTAACAAACGACGTAACTCCCGGGAAGCCGCGTTACAGATGCTTTATATGCTTGAACTCGGCAAACCCAAATACGCGGTTCGGGCCATACAGCGCTACTGGGATAACGACTGGCGGGTTGAAAGTGACTGCCATCTCTGCCCGGAGGAGTGCAGTGATCGGGATAAACCGAAAAGCCACATTTCATCTCCGATCAACCTTAAAGCCGACGTCGCTTTCAGCGAACAGCTGGTCAACGGGGTTATGGAAAAATTGAGCCAGCTGGATGCCGAGATCGAAAAACACTCATTGCACTGGAAAATCGGCCGCATGTCTTCAATTGACCGCAACATCCTGAGATTGGCGATTTACGAGCTCCTTTTTCTGGATGAAATTCCACCTAAGGTTTCCATCAATGAAGCCATTGAAATCGCGAAGGTTTATGGCGATAAAAATTCTCCGTCTTTTATCAACGGAATTCTGGACCAGATAAAAAAATAGCCGCCTGATGACAATCGGGCTAAGACAGAACTTGATGTTTTTACAAACACCAGCAGATGCGCCTTAAAAAAGGCCCGACTTTAAATTATAAAGCCGGGCCTTTTTACTTGCTTACCCTTCTTCAGACGGGCAGCTTTAATCCTGCTGCGGAGGCGGCTGGATTCCAGCTTTTTTAGCCGAGTGATCGCGCCCTAAAAAATAGTTTGCCCAGGAAGAGGTATGAAAGAAATCCCAGTTCGGCGGGGGAACCATATTCTTTTCAATCTTGCCCTCTTCGTTATAATTTTTGAGGCGATCATAGGCCTGCACCCAGACACATTGCTTCTTGTTCGGATAGACTTCACACCAACCCTCGAAGCTGCCGCCACAGGCACCGTTGCGCTGATTTTTAGGGCACTGAGACATTGGACAGACATAGGCCACGTCCGTCAGAGCACAGTCGCCGCAATCCATGCACTCAAAGAGGGCGACCTTTGACATATGCTCCATGAACCGGAAAAAACCACCTTTATCGGCGCTCTTGCTCATGCCACGCATCAAACCAAAAAGCGCGCCTTTGGGCTCAAAACAAACATTGTGCATCAGACGAGAGAATTTATAATTCATAGGAACAACCGGTCTGGACGTACGCGGAGCCTCCTGATCAGTATTAAGCCCGGTCTTTTCATCTTTCGTGAAGTAATAAAATCCACCCTTCTGCGGAAAATCAAACTTGGCGACCTCGTCCTGCCAGTTGGGAAAGAGTTCCTCCCCTTTCTCAATAATAAACAGGGCATCATCCACCTTCATGCCATGACCGCCAATATGAACCCCATTAAACCCCATACCTTTCATGAAAGCGTACATCTGGGCACCGCGCAACAATCGCGCTTCCTTGCCCTTATCTTCGGCCTGACGCTCCCCATCAAGAACCTTAACCAGCTCCTGGGTAACCACGCAGCCGGGAATCATGTTTTTACTCATGATCTTGGCTGCCCCAAAGGGAAGAATATAGATATTGCCGATAAAAGGAATGTTGAATCCGTATTTTTTCTTAATCTGCAGGACTTCGTGGATTTTGCGAACATCATAGCCCAACTGAGTAATTATAAACTGAGCCCCACCCTCAACCTTCTTTTTAAGCTTGTAATACTGCACCATCTGTTCCGACTCAAGCCTCTTGAAAGGCGAGACTGCGGCTCCGGCAAAAAAATGAGCCGGCTGCAGTTTAACCGTCGAGCCGGGTTTCATCCCAGGGTATTCAAATCCATTATTCATATCCGTGATCATCTGAAGAGTATGGATCGGATCGATATCAAATACCGGCCGGGAACGACCCTTGTATCCGGAAACCGGATAATCCCCGGTCATCACTAATAAATTGTTGATTCCGGCCCGCTCCAGACCATAAAGGAGATTTTCTATTTCGTTACGGCTTTTGTCTTTGCAGGTAAAATGCACCAGCGGTTCAATCCCCAGTTTATTTACCTCAACCCCAAGAAATTCCGCCGAGATCGCCGGATTGCCACCCGGATTGTCAGTAATGGTCAGGGCATGGATCTTGCCGCACTTGGCTGCCGCCTCGGCGCTGCGAACCAGTTCTTCCTGGCCCTTCTCTACGGCTCCGCGCCCTGGTACCAGTTCCCAAGTTACCGACAATTCCCTGTCGAGCAACGATTTCTTAAATACTTCTCCCATGCCTGCAACCTCCTTGTCATCTGTCGGTGAATTCAAGAAAACCGGTCTTTTCAGCCGCACCGCAAAACCAGCCTCTTAAATTATGGGTCACCGATTTGTTTTTATGTATGTATTTTGTCGACCGACAATCAGAAAGCCGCAATCCTCATACCTTATAATCTCACAAAACACAAGTGCTTTTCCTTCTTACCCGCAGCCAACGGCATCATTCAGTCACGCCCGCCTTCGGCGCCCCCGTAACAATATCCCGAAGACTCGCCGCACGGGGATTACGTTGACACTTCAAATACATGTCAATTTCAGGCAAGGGTAACGGCGCCAGGGAAGCAAGCGTGGATTTGCGCAGCAAAATTGCGGGATGATTTTCGTAAACATGAAAGCCATTTTCAAAAAGACCCATACGAACCGCGGTTGCCGTCGAATAAGTGGTCAACAGCAAATCCGGACTGGCCACGCGCCGGAGAGCGGAAAAATATTCCCTGGTCCAGAGAGAAGGATTGTGAACCGGACTGAAAGGGTCGTGAAAAACAACATCCACTTGCCCCGCAAAGTGCTCCAGGAAAACGCGGGCATCGCTTGCAATGACCTCCAAAGACAAACCCGGTCCGCTAAAACCCCCTTTCTCAACTACGGACTGAATAACCGGTGCCAGATCGGAAAATTCTGCAGGATAGACAAAAGAGCCCAACCCCGATAACAAAGCGGTATCGAGTTCAGGAGATAAAATTCGCAGCTTTCCCTGATAGCCCTGAGACTTCAGAAACCAGAGCAGGGTAAAAGTATTATAACCGAGACCGAAACAAACATCTAAAACGGTTATCCGGCGGCGACCCGATATGCGGTATTTCCAGGCCGGTAAAACAAATTTGTGGAGCGCCTCACTAAAAGCACCATCCTTGGTCGAGTGATAATGTTCCCCGGTTTTTCGGCAAAACATGGTCAGACTACCGTCACCGGTAAGTACCGGTAAATTTTTCACAGCCACAAGCTCTCCTTAAGAATACAGGTTAAAATCAATTATCATGTCATTTTGGCGGTTTATCGTTGCTTTGCAGGATGATTTCTGAGATACTCATTTTTATCTGGAAAACAATCTCGCTACCCACAGACCAAGAATCCCGAGCATATCAAAATTAACTCAATGTGGTAAATTTTAACGGGCGGCGTCAAGTCGGCATGAAGTCCACAGCCATACCAGACAAGCTCGCCTCCGGATCAAGCAACAACGAAAACAAACTAGTTCCTGGCATTATTTTTGTAAGTCCTCTCTCCATCAAGACATTAATCGATTAAGCCAAAGCAACAGGAAGGCAAGCTTACGTCTAATGCGGGAATAAGCCCCGCAACCCAAGGGGCCTCGTCGGCCCGCAAATAAGTGCTCTCATCAGTTCATGTTCTTGTTTTTTCAAACCGAAAATGAACGGTGAGGTACTAATATCAAGGAGAAAAACAAATGAAATTAAAACAGATCTCAATCTTTCTGGAAAATTCCCCCGGAAGGCTTTATGAAACCACCCGGGCCCTGGGGGACGCGGGAATTAATCTGCGCGCCCTCACCCTAAGTGACTCCGCGGATTACGGAGTGCTCAGGCTACTGGTCTCAAACCTCGGCAAAGCCAGACAAATCATGATGGAAAAACAATTTCCCGCCCGCGTTGACGAAGTGGTCGCGGTGGAAATTAAGGACCAGGCCGGAAGTCTGGCCGAAACCCTGCAACCTCTGATGGAGGAAAATATCAGTGTCCGCTACATGTATGCGTTCAGCGGCTTTGCTGATAATCGGGCGATTATGATCTTCAGCTTTTCCGATGTTGATCAAGCCATCGAAATCCTGCGCCAAAACGGTCAGAACCTGATTTCGGCGCAGGCTTTCGGCATGCTCGACAGCAATGACTAATAATCCGCCTGACCAAACTCGATAAAGGAGCCCAGCATATGAGTGAAAAAAAAGAATTCAAAAAATTTGCGGTTATCGGCGCCGGCCCCGTAGGTTGTATCGTCGCCGCGTATCTTGCCCGCGGCGGCTATGAAGTAACCCTCTGCGATGTCGTTCCGGAACTGGTCAGGGCCGCCGTTGATCCCGGCATCAGGATCGAAGGCACCGAGGAACTGGAGCAAAAAGTCAAACGCGGCATCACGCAGATTGATGAACTCGCCAATGATCCTCCGGATGTAATCATTATAACGGTCAAAGCCACGGTTCTGCATCTGATTGCCTCGGCCATCGAAGGTTTTTTTCACAAAGATATGTATATTGTGAGCTGGCAGAACGGTATCGATACGGAGTCGGTCATTGCCGAAACCCTGAGCCGCGGCAATATTATCCGCGCGGTGGTCAACTACGGCTGCGGCCTGGTCAAGCCCGGGCATGTCCATCTCGCTTTCCATCATCCCCCTCATCTTCTCCAGGAACTCGAGCCGAGCGGCAAAACCGCTGCCCTCGCAATTGCCCAGGCTCTAAGCGACAGCGGCCTGCCGACGGAAAGAACCGAAACCATCGTCGACATGGTCTGGCGCAAATCAATCATGAATGCCTGCATGAATCCGGTTTGCGCCGCAACCGGCCTGACCATGGCCGAGGTTATCCGCGACCCGATTGTTTTCCAGATAGTTGACAACTTGGTCAAAGAGAGTGTACAAGTAGCGCGGGCCAATGAGATTTCACTGGGCTGGGATTATTATCCTTACGCCATTGATTACATGAAGCATGCCGGCGACCATAAGCCATCGATGCTGGTTGATATTGAGAATAAACGTCACACCGAAGTCGATTTCATCAACGGCAAGATCGTTGAATACGGCCGGCAAGCCGGCATAGAAACCCCTTATAATCTGATGATTCGGGCTCTGGTCAAGGCTTTGGAGCCCAAATAGCTTAAACACACGCAAAAGGCAGAGGCCCGGAGCAATCCGGGCGTCCCCCCCATGTTATGAATCGCGAGTTTTATCTGAAATTTATTGACGCCTGCACCCGGGAACAGGATCATCTCACAACCCTGCAGAGCATCATTGAAAGCCACCTCAAGAGTCCGGTCGAAATCATGGTCCGGGTCAAAGAAGGCTGCGAGCTGCCGTTGATTACTGCACGCCTGCAGAAGGAAAGCGGCCTCATCCGCCCACAGGGCGGCCTGGCGACGATTCCGGCCTCCTTCGAGGATCAGGAGCTGCGCTTGGTGCCGGTTTTTATTCACGAAACTGAAAAAATTGAGATGCGTTATCTCGATTACGAAGCGGTCCATATTGAAGCGCTGCTGGATCGGACCGGCGAATACGCCAATTACCGAAAATATTTTCTCAATCCTCCTCAGACCAAAACCTCGGATGAAGAGAAACTCGATTATCTGAAGCACATTGCCCGGCGTATTTTAACCCACGATCAGATTGCTTTCCCGCATCTGCATCCCGGCAAAGAGAAAAAAACCATTCGTTCCCTGCTGCTCTATCAGCTCGGCGAACGCCTCGCCTGGTATATCGGCAAGCTTGAAATCGATGAAGATCTCGCGGTAGCCGAACTCAGCCGGACCCTGGATGACTTCGCGGCCCAAGACCCTTTCTACGAAGACTTCGATATCAGCGGCTATTTCAAGCAGACCCTGGTCGCCCTGACCCTGTTTAAATGAAGCACCACCCGTTGATCTCAATCATCGGCGGCGGACTGTCCGGCTGTGAGGCCGCCTGGCAGCTGGCCAGCCGTAATCTTCCGGTAACCCTTTACGAGATGAAACCGGAACGCTATTCTCCGGCCCATAAAAATCCGGATCTGGCCGAACTTGTCTGCTCCAATTCCCTGCGCGCGGAAAGGACCAGCAACGCCGCCGGCCTGCTCAAGGAAGAAATGCGCCGAATCGGCTCATTGATTATGAATGTGGCCGAAAAAACCCGGGTCCCGGCAGGCAATGCCCTGGCCGTCGACCGGGACGCCTTTTCGCGTGCCGTAACCTCAGAGATCGAATCCCACCCTTTAATCGAAATCGTCCGGAAAGAAGTTACCCAGTTACCGGAGAAAGGCATTATCATCATTGCCGGCGGCCCACTGAGCTCCGCCGCCTTGATTGAGGCCTTGACCCCATATGTCGGGGAAAAACTTTTTTTCTATGACGCCACCGCTCCGATTATCGCGGCCGAGAGCATCGATTACGAGCTGGCTTTTTTCGCCAATCGCTATGCCGATGAAGAAGAGGACGGGGATTATCTGAATTGCCCTCTGAATCAGGAGCAATATGAACAGTTGATTGCAACTATCGCGGAAGGAGACCAGGTAGTTTGTCGGGATTTTGAAGATCTCAAGGTTTTCGAGGGCTGCATGCCGATTGAAGCGATGGTCGCCAGAGGGCCTCTGACCCTGGCTTTCGGCCCGCTGAAACCCAAAGGCCTGAAAGATCCCCACACCGGCCGCGAAGCCTATGCCGTGGTTCAGCTGCGCCGGGAAAACCAGGCCGCGACCATGTACAACCTGGTCGGCTTTCAGACCCGTTTAACTTTCCCCTGGCAAGAAAAAGTTATTCGCTTGATCCCCGCTCTGCAAAAGGCGGAAATCCTGCGTTTCGGAACCATGCATCGCAATACATTTATCGACGCCCCCCGGATTATCAACCAATTTTTTCAGCACCGGCAGGAGGAGCGCCTCTTTTTCGCCGGCCAGATCAGCGGAGTAGAGGGCTACCCTGAATCAGTGGCTTCCGGCCTGATTGTCGGCCTTGAAGTCGCTGCCCTGCTTAATGATCTGGGTCTTTTCCGTTTTCCGCCCACCACGGCCCTGGGGGCCCTGAGCCGCCATATCAGCAATGACCAGAGCCCCGATTTTCAGCCGATGAATGTCAACTTCGGGCTTTTTCCTCCCCTCGAAGGAAAAAAATTGCGTAAACGGGAACGCCTTCAGGCCTACGCCGAGCGAGCTCTTCAGGATCTAGACATAACCTTTCAGGAATATCCTGAGCTCTTGGCAAAAGCCAGCCCATCAACCTGATTCAGCGGCAACCGCAGAGCGCCCTGCGCTCAGCAAAGCAAGCAGCCGTTTAAGTTCGGCTTCCGATTTAAACTCAAATTCAAGTCGGCCACGGCCGCCTCCAAGACGGCGAATACGCGTGGCCACGGCATAATCATTCTGCAGGCGCGACACATGCGCCTGATCCTGGCATCGCACCTTTTCCTGCAGCTGCACGTTTTCAGGGTTTTTTCCGGAAGCGTTTTCCTTCTCATCCTTATTTTTGAGTTTTCGGACCAGTCTTTCCAGCTCCCGAACCGATAGTTTTTTGGCCAAGGTTTCATCCAGGGCCCGATTCTGCAGCTCCCCCTCAGGCAGCGCCAGTAAAGCCCGTCCGTGCCCCATGGAAAGGGTTTCGTCGGCAAGACAATCTAAAGCCCTTGCGGGCAAATTCAGCAGGCGCAAGACATTGCTGACCGCGGCTCGACTCTTGCCCAGGAGACGGGCGATCTCGGCATGGGTCAGGGCAAACTCCTGCGCCAGGCGAGAATAACCCTGAGCTTCTTCAAGCGGGTTAAGATCCTCACGTTGCAGATTTTCAATCAAGGAAACCTGCAGACCCCGATTTTCATCCAGGGCCATGACAATCACTGGTACTTCATTTAAGCCAGCCCTCGCGGCGGCCCGCCAGCGGCGTTCTCCGGCAATCAGGATAAAATGGCCCGGCCGTTCCCCGGGACGCACCAGCAAGGGTTGCAAAACTCCATGCTCCCGAATGGAATCCGCCAGTTCTGCAAGGTTGTCGTCGACAAAGCGCTTGCGCGGTTGCTTGTCGTCGGGTTCGATCAGATCCAGACGACAATGCCGCAGCTGGCCTTTATCCACCGCCGCGACCTCCGGTAGTAAAGCTCCCAGACCACGACCAAGACCGCGTTTCAACAATGCTCCTTTTTTTATCTGATCATTCATAGCCACTCTAACGCCTCTGCCGAGCAAAAAATTCTTCAGTCAGACTGAAATAAGCCTGAGCTCCCTTGGAAGTGACATCGTACAGAGCGATCGGACGCCCGTGACTGGGGGCCTCACTAAGCCTGACATTACGCGGGATAACGGTTTGATAGACAATTTCGGGGAAATGAGCGCGGGCTTCAGCCTCGACTTGATGGGCCAACGTGGTACGACTGTCAACCATTGTCAGGAGAATTCCCTCCAGCTCAAGATTGGGATTTAGACCGTTTTTAACCCGCTCAATCGTACTGAGAAGCTGACCCAGCCCTTCGAGCGCGAAATATTCACTCTGCAAAGGAATAATAACCGAATCGGCGGCCGTCAATGCATTGATGGTCAATAGTCCCAAAGATGGAGAGCAGTCAATTATTATATAATTGTATTCGGAGATCAGCGGAGCAAGGCGGTGGGCAAGAAAAAACTCACGTTCAGCGCAGGCTAAAAGTTCAACCTCGGCCCCGATCAGATCAGGTGTCGCGGGCAGCAGAAACAGATACTCAAGACTTGTCGGCACAAGCGCTGCCTGCGCCTGACATTCCCCTAAAAGCCAACGGTAAACATCTGCATTATCCGCCGCGATACAACCGACTCCGCTGCTGGCGTTAGCCTGGGGGTCGAGATCGATGAGCAAGGTTTTCTTTTCCGCAATAGCCAGTGAAGCCGCCAGGTTAACCGCGGTCGTGGTCTTTCCGACCCCGCCTTTCTGATTCGCGATGGTAACTATCTTGCCCATAAACCTGAAAGTTTTCCTGAAATCATAAGCCGGCGGTCTTACGAGTATGCGGAACGTTTACGACGGTATAAATTGCGCCATAGATTATTCTTTTTATTCTTTTCGGATGGCTCCCAGAAACAAACTGGGGGCGCGGCCCGAGATCTGGGTGGGCGCCAAGCCCTCAAGCACAAGATCAGGCCAGTTTTTGAGTTCCAGCTCAAGTTCTTGACGATCCGGATGGGCATCAGTAAAAATCAACCGGCCACCGGAAACCAATAAAACTGAAGCCAACGGAATCAGTTCACGCCTAACCTTTACCGCCCGACTCACCAGAGCGGTAAAGCCCCGCGGAAATATCTCTCTAGCATTTCTCTGATCTAAATGCAAATGAAGGATCTCAACGTTTTTCAACCCCAGAAGACGGCTGACAACGGTAAGAAAAAGCGTCTTTTTTTGCCGGGCGTCAACCAGGACAAAGTTCTTTTCCGGAAAAATCAACGCCAGCGGCAAACCGGGAAAACCAGCTCCGCTACCCAGGTCCATAACCCTTGCAGCTGCCCCCAGAGCCGGTCCATAATTAAGAGAATCCAGAAAATGACACTTGACAATTTCATCAACCGCCGTGATTGTGGTTAAATTATAGCTTCGGTTCCAGCGTTGCAGCTCTTCCAGATAAACCGCAAATTGCTCCACCTGCGCATCATTTAAAAATATTCCTAGTTGAGACGCCTCACTTCTAAAACACTCCCGCCACATATCAACAAGCTCTCATTTACCGATACAGAATTGGGAAAAAACCAGCTCGAGCAGATCTTCCGACGCGCTCTCCACGTTTCGACCGGTTAAAGCCAGAAGCTGGGAACGAATCAAGTGTAATTCCTCCGCCAGCATATCCAACAACAATGGTTCACCGTCTTTAAATAAAGCTAAAGCCCGGTCAAGAGCCTGAGCGGCTTTGTTTAGATAATCAAAATGACGTTGCTGGGAGATCAACAACATATCTCCCGCGACATCCACCCGGGACTTGATAAAGTTACCTATCCCTTCAATAACCGCCTTGACATCAACGCGTCCACGGGCCGCGATACAACTCAGGAGAGGACCATTATATGAAAAATGACGGCACAAACCGGCAGAACTCAAGGCCGGGTTAAGATCCTGTTTGTTAAGTACAATCAAGTGCGGACGACCCTTGATCAGGCCATAAATCTCCTCGTCCTTGTCGTTTAAAGGCCGACTTTGATCCAGAATCAGCAGAATCAAGGCCGCCTGTTCAAGGCATTTACGGGTGCGTTCCATGCCCATCATCTCCAGCTCATCACGAGGTTGATCCAGACCGGCAGTGTCTGAGATTTCAACCTTTATCCCAGCGATTTCAAGCGGGGCGCTGATCACATCCCGGGTGGTGCCGGCAAATTCACTTACCAGAACGCGATCTTCATTCAGCAAGGCATTGAGCACACTTGACTTACCGACATTGGGACGACCTACGAGGGCTATTTTAAAAGAACTCTGCAGCAGGCGACCACGCTGATAGGAAGACAGAAGATCGGTGAGTTTAGTATGAAATTTCATGAGGGGGGGGAGCACAACCCCAGCATTCTTATAGTTAGCCCCTTCTTCGGAGGGAAAATCGATTTCGACCTCAAGCGCAGCCAGGAGCTGATTAACCAGATCAAGCTGCTCGTTGACAAAATCCGATAGCCCACCAGCCAGTTGTGAGGCGGCGGCTTTCATTGCCGCCTCACTTTCAGAGCTGATCAAGGCCGCAACGGCTTCGGCCTGAACCAGATCAAGACGACCGCTAAGATAGGCTTTTCTAGTAAATTCACCGGGCTGGGCTGGAAGTGCCCCCAAAGAAAAGAGCAGGGTAAGAATCTTGCGACTAATGTAAACCCCACCATGACAATGAATCTCCCCCATGTCCTCGCCGGTGTAGGAACGGCCGGAAGGCATCAGGGTGATCAGAACCTGGTCAAGACGCTGCCCGGTAACCGGATCACAGAGATATCCTAGATAGAGATGAAAATATTGAAGCTGAGCGGGCCAGGGATGAAAAAGGCGACGCAGCATTGCGTGCGCCGCTGGTCCGCTGACCCGGAGTATGGCAATCCCGCCGGATCCAGGCGGGGTTGAGAGAGCGGCGATGGTATCCGGCCGGCTTTCAACCATTTTAATTCCGTCTTGATTAGATGGCTTCAGCCGCCGCAGACTTGGCGCGCGGCCGACGACGCTGGCCGTTAGGATAAATTACGACTTTCTTAAATTCACCTTCACCTTTACTGCGCGACCGTAATTCCAGATCATTCTGCAAGGCCATATGCACCAGGCGACGATCATGCGCATTCAAAGAATTAATGGTAACCGGCTTTTGCAGACGTTTGGCTTTCTCCCCCAGGCGCAGGGCGAGACCGGCAATATCTTCTTCATGACGACTCCGGAAACCATTACAGTCAACAAATATCCGACATCCTTTAAGACCATGAATTTTATTGATGACAAACTGCAGGGCATCAAGAACCGCACCGCGTTTATTCGTCAGCAGCTCAAGATCATGGCCTTCAATCTTCAGATAAAGTTCCCTGTCCCGCTGTTCACCGTGAATACCGTTATGACTGATTCCCATCAGTTCGAGAATTCGGGATAAAGAAGCACTTATTGTGTCCTCTTCAAATAAGCGCGCCGGGACCTCCTCCCCAAGTTCGCCACATTCGCCTACCGGCGTTTTTTTTTCAGCAATTTTTCGCTCTTTAGGTAATAAATCGCTTGGGGGAGAACTCTTAACCCTTTCGTCAGTCAGCTCTTCATAGCTTGTGGAAAAGGTGGATTTAACTATATCCCGAACCAGTTGTTTACCGCTGGAATTATTTTTTATGACCCGGATCAGGGCGTTTTTACCCCCAATAAAACCAAAGAGTTTTTTGCTCGCCTGGCGAATAATTTCATATTTCAGATCAGCCTTATTCACCTGGTGGGCAAAACAGGCTTTTTCAATGGCTTCGCTGATATCTTTTCCTTCAAATTCAAGTTCTGTGGACATTTACCGTCACCTCTTCCTTACGATGCCGCCGACTGCCGCATCACCATGTACTGCTGTCCGATCGACAGCACGTTATTGACCAACCAGTAGAGAACCAGGCCTGAGGGGAAATTAAGAAACATGAAGGTAAAAATGACAGGCATAAAAAGCATCATTCGAGCCTGCATTGCATCTCCGGTTGTCGGGGTCATTTTTTGCTGTAAAAACATTGTCGCTCCCATAATCAAGGGGGTGACATAGTAAGGATCCTTCGCAGAAAGATCCATTATCCAGCCCAGAAATGGAGCATGTCGCAATTCTATTGCTACCATTAAAGCGCGATAAAGGGCAAAAAAGACAGGAATCTGTACTACTACCGGCAGGCAACCACTGAATGGATTGACTTTATGGGTACGGTAAAGATCCATCATCTCTTTATTGAGACGAGCTTTATCATCCTTGAACTTTTCCTTGAGTTTCGCCAGCTTGGGTTGAACTTCTTTCATTTTTCCCATTGACTTGTAACTCTTCTGGGAAAGAGGGTAAAAAGCCAGTTTGATCAGAATGGTCAGAATAATAATCGCCAGCCCGTAGTTATGGACATACTTATTAAAAAAGTGAAGCAGTTCCACCAATGGGCGGGCAATGACTCCGAACCAACCGTATTCAATCGAATCTTCTAGATTTAAGCCCTGCGCCTGCAGCAAAGTACCTTTCTTCGGCCCGAGATAGGCCTTAATTCGATCCGTCTGATTAACCTGCAGTCCGGCATTAACTTGACGGACATCAGCTCTTTCAATCACGCCGGTAGCCTGAGCGGCGGCCTCTGGTTGAGGCACCAGCAACGCGCAGATAAAATATTTACTCGTATAACCCAACCAGCTGACCGGTCCCATGAGTTCTTGGCGACTGATTTTATTTTCCTTTTTCGAGGGCTTGTAAAGTTCGCCCTCAATATATCCGAGCACCCCATTATAAACATATTCTTTTTTCTCTTGCGCAGCATTGGTATGCGACCAGAAGAGTCTGACTCCATCTATTGATCCGCGGTTTCCAGATTCATCGACAATCTCATACACAATTTCGATCAAGTAACTATTCGGAATGAAATTAAAGTTCTTAATCAAGGTCCAGCCATTAACCAGGGGGGCCTGCAACCGTAAAGTAGACCCGGATCCGGAAACCGTAATCCTATCGCCGTCATCCGGAGTCTCAAACAGCCGCTGTCGATCTTCGTACCACTGCCCCTTGATATTAACCGCACCGGAAAGGGGGTAAAGATTTGAGCCATTTACCGTCACCAGATTAAGATCAGGACTGTCAGCCGTGATATCTTCTCTGTATTCCTTGAGATAAAAAGCTTTCAGCTGTCCGCCTGCGGTATTGATTTCAGCCCGGTAGAGGGAACTCTGAACAACCAGAATTCGGCCTTCTGAAAACACGGCACCGGCCAAGGTTGTTGCTGCCGTCGTTGGGTCATCATCTTTCTCTGCAGCCTTTTCCGTCACTGGATTTCCTGAACTCTTTTCCGATCCTGCAACCGAAGTCGCATGAGGAGACGTAACCGTCTTTGGCTGAGGGATTTCGGAAACCGTTGGAAATAGATATTGAAAACCAAGCAGAACCGCCACAGAGAGGGCGATTGCCAGAATTGTTCTTTTTTCCATCACTAAAAACCTTTGTTGACTTTAAAAATAGTCGAATAAGCCTGGTCTGGTTGTCGAAGCCTCTGACCACTTGGAAGATGTAATCGTCAGAATAAAATGAGCCTGAATAATTTCCAGACCGATGAAGATAAGACCTTATTCATCCCTCTTTCCTGAATAAGATGGTCTTGCCAGAGAGCTGCCAGCCGGCAGAAACGTCAAGATTCAATGGATAAATCAAGCTTAAACCGCCTTTAAGCCGGATCATAGCCACCCGGAGATAAAGGACTGCAACGCATGATCCGCCAGAGACCTTTAAGAATCCCGCGCCGTAAACCATATTTTTCCAGAGCATCAAGCATGTATTGTGAACAGGAGGGGTAAAAACGACAGGAATGACCGAAATAGGGAGCCAGGAAAAACTGATATAGTTTAACTATTAATATGCAGATTTTTTTCAGCATTGGCCGAAACGACGACTACCTTTTTCGAGAAGAAGAGCCAGTTGGTCCTCGGCTTCTTCTCTTGATAAGCGACCGAAACTCTCCTTCACAACCAGCGAATAATTTATTCCCGTTGCAAAAACATTCTTATGCCGGCGATAATATTCTCTGATCAATCGTTTGACCCGGTTTCTGACTACCGCGCCGCCTACCCTTCGGCTAGCGGTAATACCTAATTTGGCTTGTTGCCCGCCATTAGCTCCGGTAAAAAGAATGAGATGCCTGGCATTGACTTTCTTGCCCCGATTAAACAGATCAAGATATTCTCGCCTTTTTTTCAATCTTTCACTTGGGGGCAGATTCTGTGAAACCACGGCTGATTCTACCCGTCGATCAGGCCGAGAGACGTTTTCTTCCTTTTTGTCTCCGTCTGTTCAATATCAGACGACCGGCGGCGCTGCTGCTACGGGCACGAAAACCATGTTTTCTTTTCATTTTCAAATTACTGGGCTGAAATGTTCTTTTCATAAGTCTTTCACTTGTACCAATTTAATTATAAGAATTTTATTTCCCCAACCCCAAGCATGGTAGTCCCAACGGGACTCGAACCCGTGTCTTCGCCGTGAGAGGGCGATATCCTAGGCCACTAGACGATGGGACCTTATAGTAAAAGGTCAGTACTTACGAGAAAACGTTGGCTGGCGCTAACCAAGCCAACAAAACTATAACCATAATGGCTGGGAGACCAGGATTCGAACCTGGATTGACGGAGTCAGAGTCCGTAGTCCTGCCGTTGGACGATCTCCCAGGATTTACGCTGCTTTACTTAAGAGCGGTGCCATCTAGCATTAAATTGATTTATTGTCAATAGCTGAGCGGTAAAAGCGCTATAAAAACCTGCATCAGACATCCAGATTAGCAACCTGAAGAGCGTTTTCTTCTATAAATGAACGCCTTGAAATAATATTATCTCCCATCAGCACCGTAAAAATATCATCGGCCTCGACGTCATCTTCTACCGTGACCTGAAGAAGTTTTCGCCGACAGGGATCCATCGTGGTCTCCCAGAGCTGCTCCGGATTCATTTCACCCAAACCTTTATAGCGTTGAATATTGATGCTGGTTTTCCCTTTTTCGAGAACGCGACCAAGAAGTTCTTCCTTGCTGGAGATATCTAACTTGCCATCCTTAATAACCAGGGAAAAAGGAGGATTTTCTAATTCTTTGAGAGCTCGACTTAATTTGTACAAAGCCTGATAGTCTCCACTTTTGATCAGACTATAATCAATTGCCATCGAGATATTATTTTCATCCGCCACAATCATCCGCTGGGTATCGCTGACTTCATCGGGAAGTAAAGCGGTAACTTTGAAAACAGTTTCCGTCAATCTCGAAGCCAGCTCCCGCCACTTGTCTTGATTAGAAAGATCAGATCTTTCCGCAAAACCGGACATAATTATTTTCTTCAGTAATAAAGCCGGATAACCTTTACCCTGAAGTCGATCAATGTGGTATTTATAGGAAATTAAACGTAACATAATCTCAATCAGGTGATCACCCTTCAAGGAAACTTTTTCTTTTTCCGCTATCACTTCCATTTCATGACTGTTATGTTTGATGATAAATTCATTCAATTCACGCTCAGTACTCAGGTATTCATGATATTTGCCCCGGGTAACCCTATACAATGGTGGCTGCGCGATATAAAGATGACCTCTCTTGATCAGTTCTCCCATCTGCCGGTAAAAAAAGGTCAGCAGCAGGGTTCTGATATGGGATCCGTCGATGTCGGCGTCGGTCATGATTATAATTCTGCCATAACGTAATTTAGAAAGATTAAAATCTTCCTGACCAATGCCGGTGCCAAGCGCGGTAATCAGAATTTTAATTTCCTCACTTCCCAGCATTTTATCAAAACGGGCCTTTTCAATATTGAGAATTTTACCTTTTAGCGGTAAAATCGCCTGATTCTTACGATTCCGTCCCTGCTTGGCTGAACCGCCTGCGGAATCCCCCTCAACAATAAAAATTTCCGCTTTAGATGGGTCCTTTTCCTGACAATCGGCCAGTTTTCCAGGCAGCATCGATCCTTCGAGATAACCTTTACGCCGCGTCAGATCCCGAGCTTTTCGAGCCGCCTCCCTGGCTTTGGCCGCTTCAACTATTTTGGCCACGATAGATAACGCGATTGACGGATTTTCTTCCAGGAAAATCGATAACTTTTCATTAACCAGTGATTCTACTAGGCCCTTTACTTCACTATTACCCAACTTGGTTTTAGTCTGTCCTTCGAACTGGGGATCAGGTATCTTGACACTGATAACCGCGACCATTCCTTCACGAATATCTTCTCCGGTCAAAGCAACCTTGTTACCTTTGAGAAGATTGTGCTGATTGATATAATTATTGACCGTACGGGTTAAAGCGGCTTTGAAGCCGATTAGATGGCTGCCGCCTTCATGGGTATTAATATTGTTGGCAAAGGTAAAAATCTGTTCTTTGTAAGCACTGTTGTATTGCAGGGCTATTTCAATATAGATATTGTTACGTTCTCCGGCGATAAAGATGGGTTTCTGATTTATCGGAGATTTATTGGAATTAAGGTATTCAACAAAAGAAACAATACCACCTTCGTAATAAAACTCCTTACGGCGACCCTCTTCCCGTTCGTCCTCAACGACAATTGTTATTCCGGAATTGAGAAAGGCCAGTTCCCGCAGGCGACTGCTGATCGTATCAAAATTGAAAGTGGTATTCTCAAAGATATCCGGGTCCGGCTGACAGCGAATAATCGTACCCGTGGTCTGAGTTTTGCCGATCACACTTAATTCCGTCAGTCTCACGCCCCGACTGTAGGTTTGTGTGTAAATCAATCCCTGCCGTCTTATTTCCACCTCCAGATGGCTGGTTAGGGCGTTGACTACCGACAAACCGACCCCATGCAATCCCCCGGAAACTTTATAAGCGGAATTTTCAAATTTACCGCCCGCATGTAATTTGGTCAGCACCAGCTCCGCCCCTGACAATCCGGTTTCCTGGTGAATATCCACTGGAATTCCGCGCCCGTCATCCTCGACGGTTATCGAATCTCCCAGACCGATTATTACTTTAATTTTCTGACAGTAACCCGCCAGAGCCTCATCAATGCTATTATCGACCAGTTCATAAACCAAATGGTGTAAACCGGCTACATCGGTGCTGCCAATGTACATGGAGGGACGCTTCCGCACCGCTTCCAGTCCTTCCAGTATCTTTATCTTATCAGCACCATATTCATTTGTCATAATCTTTAAACCCTCATAATAATAAGACCTATCTTAACTTATCGGCATAATTCCACACATAAATTCATCGTGCTCGTAACCTCTGATAAGACAGGGCTGTTTTTTATTGTTTATTTCGAGAACAATCTTTTCATCCGGGACAGCTTGAAGAAAATCCAACAGATAACTGATATTAAAACCTATTTCAAAGGGTTCCCCCTGATAATCAAGTTTAATATCCGTATGACCATGCCCCATTTCCGGGTTATCTATGGAAATTTTCAGACCGTTATCGCTTAGATTCAAAACCACCCCTTTATAGTGGTCATGAGCTAATAAATTCATTTGTTTAAGGGTGAAAAGAAAAGGTTCGCGGTCTATAACTAGCTTATTGCTGAAATGCTCAGGAATCATTTTGCGGTAATCTGGAAAATCACCCTGAAGCATGCGTAAAATCAAGACAAAAACATTTCCCCAGATCACTACCTCGTTATCGTCGAAGCCAAGTTTTAAATTTTCATTAGCATTGAAAACACTTTTTATCTCCTGCAGACTTTTACGGGAAAAAATTTTTCTTTCGCCCATCTTTATCCGACCGGATATCTGATCGGTACGGGCTACTGCCACCCGATGACCGTCGGTCGCAATCAGAGAAAACTGATGTGAACCTGGAGTTATATCATCAGCTTCAGAAAAAACCGCTTTAGCGAGGCCGTTGCTCGGCTCAATTTCAAGAAAGACACCCTGCAGGTTGTATCGGGGATCAGAAATTTTGGCAATTGAAAAGATCGTCAGATCAATCAATTGCACCAAGTTCCCATTTTCAATCGAGATACAATTTTGCGGGATATTGAAATTTATTTCAGGAAATTCATCGATGTCGGCACTGATTATTTTAAACGAACTGCGACTGTCTTCAATTGAAATCAGACTGTTGTCACTGTTTTTTAAGATTTTAACCTGATCATCATTTAAGCTTTTGACGAGGTCATAAATTTTTCTTCCATTCAGCGAAAGACTTCCATGCTGAATTATTTCCGCTGGAATGGTACCCATGCCGCTGCAATTTTGATCAAAGGCGATCACCTGAAGCTGACTTTCATGGGTTCTTAAAAGAATATTTTCTGAATTATTAAGTGAAGATGATTTTTCCAGAATGTATTGAATCTTCTGAAGGCAGCTACTTAATTGAATTCGGTCGGCGATGATTTCCATTTGTTCTCTCTAAATCTATTATTTATAAATAGAATTTAAATCTTTAGTAATAGTAATAGAACCTGTTAAGCTGTGAAAAAAACAGATAAGTACTCGTTCTTTTAAAGAAAATTATATCATTACAGATGTTGAATTTTATGTTGACAGTTCAGGTCTCTAAGTTGATAAATTTTAAGCTGTTGACTACTGGAGGTTACTTTACGGTTTATCAACATGATTTTTACAGTGACTTACATCTTGTTAACATCTTTGTTAAGGGGAAAGAATTTTTTCCTTCAGGCCTTCAATAAGAGTAGCTGTTTTGCGGTCAAGAGTAATTTCTTTTTCGATTTTTTTACAGGCATGCATCACGGTTGCATGGTCTTTTCCACCGAATTTGTTACCTATTTCAGGAAATGATTCCTGGGTGATGGTTCTTGCCAGGGACATGGCAATTTGTCTAGGAAAGACGATATTTTTGGTTTTCTTTTTTGAGAGAAGATCCTTGCTGCTTATCTTAAAGTGATCGGCAACCCTTTTAATAATTTCTTCGATACTCACATTAATTTCATTGAGTGATAATATATTTAGTTCCTCAAGGGTTTTTTTGGCAAAAGCGATGTCGATGATTTCCAGTTCCTTGAAGGAAGCATGCAGGGCAATTCGATTTAGAGTACCGATTATTCGCCGAATATCAAGATTGGAAAGATGTTCGGCGAGAAAGAAAGCTACATCTTTTTTGAGAGGAATATTTTCCTGTTTAGCCTTGGTAATGAGGATAGCGACCAGGGTTTCCTTATCCGGAGGCTGAATATCGGCAATCAGGCCCATTTGAAAACGGGAGCGTAAGCGGCTTTCCAGTTTAGGAATATCATTAGGCAGACGATCACTGGTCATGACTATCTGTTTCTGATTTTTTTCAAGTGTGTTGAAGGTGTGAAAAAACTCCTCCTCAGTACTTTCCTTGCCGCCGATAAACTGGATATCGTCTATCAATAGAACGTCTACCTGACGATATTTATTGCGAAAATCCGCCATTTTAGGTTTGCCGGCCAACAGGCAGTCAACCATTTCGTTGGTAAAATCTTCAGAGGTAATATAACAGATGTTGTAGTCGGGGGATTCTTTTTTGATAAAGTTGCCGATCGCATTGAGCAGATGCGTTTTGCCAAGTCCCGGGACACTGTAGATAAACAATGGATTATAGCTTATACCGGGCTGTTTGGCGACGGCCTGGGCGGCAGCATGTGAGAATTGATTCGGAGGGCCAACGACAAAATTTTCAAAAGTAAACTCCGGTTTAAGACAGTCCGGCAAGGAGGGTCTTATCGGAGCTACAACGTTATTCTTTTTGACGAAAGGTTTTTTTTTGTTACTGATGCTGTTTTTAACTGATAGTTTTGAGCCATTGAGCGCAGAAGCTACGCGAGAGAAGATATCACTGTGATTATCATTAATCCATTCTTTGGCGAATGAACTTGGAAATTCTATCAAGATATGAGTGTCGGATTTTTCCTTAAGTTCGATATCCTTGAAAAATGAAATGAAATCACGATCGCTGACTTCGTTCTGGATACGCCCAAGCACCTCTCTCCAGAACTCATTGTTATCCATAGGTTAATTTCCTTCGAATTGGAAGATTGATTAAGTTTTGTATCAAGTTTCAACGACGACATTGGCGGACAGAATTTGAGACGCATTCTGCGCTACCGCCCTTTAGTCTTTTGCCGTAAGGGGATGGTTTAAGAAATCGTGACTATAAACTTACAATGCCGGCAAGAGGGCGGGAGATGTCTGGATAACCATATATAAATCCGTGATTTTTACTTTTCAGCACGATCTTCACCAGCCCGTATTTATAACTGAAAGCAGGACTTTTGACAACTGTAAAGTTTTGCTGTAGAAGATGCAGCCTCACAATATCGTTTGGCGTCAATGGCGTAGCTGGGATTTCAGGAACAACTGAGATGAAATTGGTTTTAATAGTTGCAATCTGGGCGGATTTTATCTTCGCCGACAAAATTTTTGCTCGTTTTCATCCGGTGATCGGCATTGGTCATTTAATTTCCTGGCTGGAAAAAATTTTATATCCGACAAAAGAAAACCACCAGAAAGAACTTTGGGCCGGCTTTCTGCTGACGGGGATAGTGTTGGCTCTAACCTTCGCCGTGGTCTGGGGGTTGATCTATATCAGCCGGCTAGGTGGGTTTCCTGTCTATGTAACCGTGTCATGCTATCTGCTGTATGCCGGTCTGGCTTGTGGCGGCTTAGCGGCTGAAGCCGTTAAGGTAATCAAAGCTTTACAGGATCAGGGGATTTCAGAAGCAAGAATGGCATTGGCCCGCATTGTCGGACGGCAAACCCGACAACTATCGGAGGAGGATATTCAGCGGGCCGTGATCGAAACCGTGGCTGAAAACTTAAGCGACGGAGTGATTGCCCCGCTGTTTTATTTTTTTATAGGCGGTATTCCTTTAGTATGGATCTATAAGGCTATAAATACCCTGGATTCCATGGTAGGGTATAAAAATAGACGCTATCTATATTTTGGCCGGTTTGCGGCTCGGCTTGATGATGTCGCTAACTTTATTCCGGCTCGCATCAGCGCGATGCTGATCTTGCTGGCCGCTTTTATACAGGGACTGGACTGGCGAGCCGGCTGGCGAATTCTAATTCGCGATCATGGAGCCCATGCCAGTCCCAACAGCGCTTATCCGGAAGCCGCCATGGCCGGGGTTCTGGGTTTGCGCCTTGGCGGAGATAATTTTTATCACGGTCAGCTGGTAGTCAAACCTTTTATTGGCGACGATCGGGAAGTTGTATCTTTATTGCATGTCAGAAGAGCCATCGCCATTCTGTACCTGAGTTCAGCTCTTTTTGCCGCGATACTGTTTTTTGGGGTTTGATAGAGAAAACGATCGGGTAATCTAGGGCAACTTTCAGCTGATCCGGAAATCAGGTCATGTCCTCTGCTTTTCCGGATGCTCTTGTCGTGATACAAGCAGGAATCAACGACGCCGAAGAGTCGCGATTCAGGCTGATTTATATTGAAAGAATTCCTGGCTAAAATGGAGTTATAAAAAATCAAGTCCTTAAAGAAAAAGAATATGATTATGCCGGTTCACGGCGGCGAGGTTTTTCGTTTGGCGGCTGAGGCCGGACTGCAGCCTGAAGAAATAATTGATTTTTCCGCCAATATCAATCCTCTGGGTTTGCCGCCGGGGGTTCGAGAAAGTATGTTGAAAGCGCTTGACGGACTTGCCAACTATCCCGAGATCGGGGCCGAAAGCCTGCGCCAAGCCATAGCGCAGCGGCACCGCTTGCCGGCAGCTGATGTTATTGTCGGAAATGGTTCCACGGCTTTGATTTATTTACTGGCTCGCGCCCTCAGGCCGAAAAAAGTTCTGCTTTGGGCGCCGACCTTTACTGAGTATGAAAGAGCTTTTGCTCTGGCGCGCGGCCGGGTTTTTAATCTGCTCAGCTGGTCCGAGGGAGAGCCTCATACGTTGGACAAACTTCTGAAAAAAAGCCTGGAGTATAAGGCGGAGCTGATTTTTATCTGTAACCCCAATAATCCCACCGGAAGTCTCAGAACCCCGGAAGAACTTGAAAAGATAATTTCGGGGTTTGCAAAGGCTGGAACCATCTGCGTGATTGATGAGGCTTTTATTGATTTTGTCGGCGCTGATTGTTCCTTTGCAGAACGGGTTAAGGAATTTGATAATCTGCTGGTTTTGCGCTCTTTGACCAAAATTTATGCCTTGGCCGGATTGCGTTGTGGTTATCTGCTGGCCGGGGAGAAACTGGCGCGTGAAATTGGCGGCCTGCTTGAACCTTGGAGTTTGAATTCGATAGCGATGGCCGCCGCAACCACGGCTCTGAAAAACGACAAAAATTTCATGGCCGAGACGATTGCTCTGATCGAACAGCAGAGAAACTATCTGACTGCGGCCTTGTCCGCGCTGGACTGGTTAGAAATCTTTCCCTCCCGGGTTAATTACCTACTGGCCCGTCTGGCTCGGGCTATTGATATTGATGATTTGAAAAGATTTCTTTTTAGCCGGGAAAAAATTCTGGTGCGCTCATGCGCGGATTATTTTGGTCTAGGGCGCGAATACATGCGTTTTGCCGTCAAGGGTGAAATGGAGAATCTCCGGCTGATTAAGGCCTTGCAGGCCTATCGCTGAGTTTTCGTTCCCCTGTAACCTTCGTCACGGCGGCTGACTTTAATGGACGCCGCATCTTCCGGGTTGCGGGCGTCTCGCATCGGAGCTGCGACGGCTCCGTTCGGTTTTTTGCGATTTTCAAGAGCGATATCAGTACCTCACAGGTTATTTTCTTGTTTTTTTCAACCTTTTTTCAGCCAGCAAAACAAGAAAATGTTAAGTGCTTCACGGGTTATCCCCGAAGGGGATGTCCAAATGAAGAAACTTATCCAGCTCTGCTGGGCCTGATCAGAGTACTTATTTGTGACCAAAGGAAATACCTTTAGGTACGGGCCGTGAAAATCATTTGGGTTGCGGGATTATTCCCGTATTAGGACTTCAGCCAAATTTATTCGGCGGAATTCTTTTTGAAATGAAACTCAACCCGACGATTTTTAGCTCGATTTTCCGGACTGGTATTGGCCACCAGAGGGCGCGTGTCCGCATAGCCCACGGCCATCAATCTTTTTGCCGGCACGCGGTGTCTCTCAATCAGATGGCGGAGTACCGCCGTTGCCCGGGAAGAAGAAAGTTCCCAGTTGGAAGGATAAATATTGGATTTAATCGGGATATTGTCAGAGTGACCTTCAATGGCGAGAGGATAATCGTGTTCCTCGATGATTTTGGCGATTTCCCCGAGAAATTTAACCACTTCAGGTTTCAGCTCAGCTGAACCGCCGTCAAACATGAAGGTGCCATCCACCGTCAGGGTGACGCCGTCATCATTGACCTTGATTTCCGTTTTATCCTCAAGTTCATGTTCTTCAATGGTTTTTCTGAATTGTTCCCCCATTTGCATCATGTCGATGGTGCGATTCTCTTCATCGGAAAGCTGAATGGTTACCGGCAGTTCGGAACGTTCATCGTAATTTCCCGCCCTTTCGATTTGTGTCCCGAAGGCGTTCTTGACCGATCCCGTCATCATTCTGAATTTAACAATATCCAGGTTGGCAAAAGAGAGGAGCAGGACAAAGAAGGTCATCAGCAGGGTTGCCAGATCGGCGAAGGTTGCCATCCAGGCCGGCGCTCCAGCCTCGCCAGGGGGGCAGTCGCAGGTTTCGGGGGGCTGCTGAGTGTCTTGGGGGTCATCTGTCATAACGATCTTTTCCGGTCATCGATGTGAAAGTAACCAGCGTTTTAGTTGGGTACTCGAAGGTTACGTTTTTTAATTGTCAAGCGGTTGGCGCTGGCTCGGGGACAGAAAAGCCTCAAGTTTACTGCGCACCACGATCGGATTGTCGCCCTCAAGAATCGCCATGACCCCCTGAATGGTGACTTCCATCATCAATACTTCATCTCCGGATTTGCCGGCCAGTTTTTCCGCAATCGGCAAAGCAATGATATTGGCCAGCAAGGCGCCGTAGAAGGTTGTCAGCAAAGCAACTGCCATTGCCGGTCCGATTGAACTGGGATCATCCAGACTCTGCAGCATCTGCACCAGCCCGATCAAGGTGCCGATCATGCCGTAGGCCGGACCCATGGCCCCCAGAAATTTAAAGACCGCTTGGCCGGAAAAATGGCGTTGTTTCATGAAACCGATTTCGGTGCGTAGAATCGAGCTGACCAGACTGGGGGCTGTACCATCGACCACCAGGCGCACCCCCTTGGCCAGAAAAGGATCATCGATTTCTTCTTTTTCCAGGGCGATAATGCTTTCTTTGCGGGCCTTGATGGCAAGTTCAACCACCCGCTCAATAACCGCCTCTGGTGATTGCTTGGGACTGAAAAAAGCTTTCAAGGCAATCTTGATGGAACCGATAACCGTATTCAGGGGGAAAGCGATAAGTAGGGCGGCGATAGAGCCGCCGAGAACAATCAACACGGAAGGAATGTCGATAAAGGTTCTCAGTCCGCTGCCCATCATAATCGCGCCGAGGACCAACCCAAAACCAGAAAGTATACCCAGAATGGTAGCTATATCCATGATTTAATCATTTCATTTACAGGTCGTCTATTTCAGGCAACCTGAATTTTAAGGGGTTAATCTGTGCCGTTAAGGGCGGAGTTTACGATTATACCTCTTTTTTCCCGATAGGTTGCCGCCTTGGTTTCAGCTTCGACATGGTACCGGCATTCCTTAATGGTAAGATTGACGCCTCTGAAAACCTGATTGGTTACCGTAAGCGCGCTGTTATCATGAAGCTGTTCGTAAGCCTTGATTTTCCTTTGCAGATCCTGAAGCTGAAAAGTTATGGTTCGTTGTTTGTTTTCGATGAATTTCCTTTTGTTTTCAAGTAGTTCTCTTTCCTCTTGCAGTTGCCGGGGCTGCTCATCGGCCGCGGGGGCATCAAGCTGCATAAACAGGTTGATTTGCTCGATACGTTGATTTAGCTCTTGCAGTTCCTTTTCCAGTTTGTGCAGTTTATGTTGGATAAGGTGAGCTCTTTTTGCAAGAAAAGGTTCCCGACCCAGGATGAGTTCTGTCGGGGTTTCCCATTTGGCTCCGGAAACGCCGCAATAAATGGATCTGCCGGCTTCACATTGGCCCCCGACCAGGATCGCCGAGTTCTGACAAAGAACGATATCGCCTCCGGCTTTCATGTTGCTGTGCAGACTTGAGCGGGCGATAAAAATATTGTTTTTTACTTCAATCGTGGAGTTTTCAAGATATTTACACCAGAGGTTGGCGCCACAGAGTAACGGTTGATCTTGGCAGCCGACGATTCCGCCCCGGCAGATCAGGTTGCCCCGGGCCTTGACGGTCGCGTTTTCAATGCTGCCGTAAACGGTCAGATTTTCAGCCGTGACCTTAAAGCCGCTCATGATGGAGCCCTCAATCACCAGATCTCCGGGGCAGATCAGGTTGCCGGTGTGAAAATTAATATCGCCGGGGATGGTCAGGAAGGGAGAAACCACGATCTTTTCGCCGCTCAGAGCCGCAAAGCCGGTGCCTCGGCTGACGACGTAAGTCAGCGGTCCATCTTCACGGAGTTCAATTGTCGGATTTTCGATAACGGTTTGGTCTTTTATCGAAAAAAAATCAACCCCGGTGGGCATGTCTGAGGTTTCCGAAGATCCCGGCAGGGGCTCAAGCCGGGCCAGAATCTGACCGGTTTCAACCCGACTGATGCCATGTGGTCGATAATGGTTCACCGCCGCACCTTGATCGGATTGTTCCTCCGACGCTTTGCCGAAGAGCAAGGTTACTCGGTAGGGCATAAATTTCTTGACTTTTTATTGTATACTATATACTTAGGGTCCGGATTTTTTAAAGACGATTGATATAAACAGCCTATCTTTCGCAGATATCCCATATTTCTGAGATTTTATCCATAGTTTTTTTCGGTTTTGTATGAAAAGTATCTCGTCCGTAATTTCGGGGCATAAAACCCTGCGCGAGAAAATCGTTGAGGTTTTGCGGGAGGCGATCATCCGGCAAAAAATCAGGCCGGGCGAGCGCATAACCGAACTTGAGGTGGCCGAGCGTTTCGGCATCAGTCGAACTCCGATTCGTGAAGCTTTCAGGCAACTTGAATCGGAAGGCTTTTTAACGATCATTCCCCGCAAGGGGGCGATCGTTTCCGATATTGAAGAGAAGGACATCAGGGATTTTTACGAGATCAAGGGCATTCTGGAAGGTTATGCCGCCCGGCGTGCGGTTGAGCGCATGTCAGATAAGGATATCAGTCGCCTAGAGCAGTTCAATGCCGAGATCAGGGATTGCGCCGAACGCCAGGATGTTTCCGGAATGACCAAGGCCCATAATGCTTTTCATGAGTTAATTCTGGAATCATGCGGCAATCGCCGGATTCAGCAGGTGGTCGGTGGCCTGGTCCGGCAGTTTCTGCGTTTTCGTTTTTACGTGGCCTCCCTGGTTCATGTCGAGGATATCATGCGTGAACATGAGGCCATCGTCAAGGCCATACGAGAGCGTGACGGAGTCCAGGCCGAGGCCTGTATGAAGATCAATGCGCAGCTGGGGCTTGAAGTGCTGCTGAAAGAGTTTGCCGCCGGCTACAGCAAGCCTAAATAACCGCTTGAATTTTTTTCAGATGTTTAAATATGTTGTTAACGGGTAAGTTGTCGAAGGGTGAGTCGTTGAGGTGAGTGATGAAAATTAATACATTGGAAAGCAGTATCGCGGAGCATCAGCCTTTACCCGATAAAATTGCCAATTTTGTGCGGGAGGCGATTATTGTTGGGAAACTGAAACCGGGGGAAAAAATTTCTGAAGCCAAACTGGCGGACGAATTACATATCAGCCGGACGCCGATCCGGGAGGCCATCCGCATGCTGGAAAGCGAAGGTTTTGTCTCCATCATTCCACGGCGGGGCACCATCGTCAGCGAGTTTTCCCTGGAAGATCTTTATGAATATTTTCAGATCAAGGCCTGTCTTGAGGGTTTTGCGGCGTCCGGGGTGGTCGGGGCGTTGACGGAGCGGGATCTCAATAAGCTCAAAAAGCTGAATGAAGAGGAGATGGCCGCGATTGAATGCGGAGATTTTACCCATTACCTTCGCATTCATGATGATTTCCACCAGATTTTTTTGGCGCGTACCGTTAATCGTAAACTTTTTTCCCTGATTCAGCATATGGGGTTTCATATTCGCCGTCTGGAGAAAATTTTTAACGACCAACCCGATATTTTTGTGGCCTGTTCCAAGACCCATGCCAGCTTGATCAAAGCCTTTGAAAAACGTGATTCAGTCAAGGTCCGTGAAATCGTCGAGCGCAATATTCTGCATATTGCCGAAAACCTGAAACGTCATGGAACCGGTAATCGGGAGCATGGCGAAAATTGAGCTGCTGGTTCCGGCCGGTAATCGGGAAAAGCTGGAGGTCGCGGTTGCCTATGGAGCCGATGCGGTTTATTTCGGCAGTCCTTTTTTCAGCCTGCGGCGGCGAGCCGGAGGCTTTTCTTTGGCCGAAACCGCGGACGCGATAGGTTTCTGTCACGTCCGCGGAGTCAAGGCCTATCTGACCGTCAATTTTCTTCCGTCTAATTCCGATTTTAAAAATCTGGCTGTTTATCTCGATGGCCTGCGTTCTTGTCCCCCGGACGCCTTGATTGTCGGTGATCCGGGGGTTCTTTTTTTATGTCGGGAAAAACTTCCCGGGGTCCCCCTGCATCTTTCCACCCAGGCTAATACGGTTAATTATCTGAGCGCCGCTTTCTGGCGGAAAAACGGAGTCAGTCGGGTTAACCTGGCCCGTGAACTCTCCCTGGACGAGATCGCCGCCGTGGTGGCCGAGGTCCACGGTCTCGAGTGTGAGGTTTTTGTTCACGGGGCCATGTGCATGGCCTATTCAGGGCGCTGTCTGCTGAGCAGTGTCCTGACCGGGCGCCATGCCAATCGGGGCGATTGCGCTCAGCCCTGTCGCTGGAAATATTTTATCCAGGAAGAAAAGCGTCCCGGTGAGCTGATGCCTCTGGAAGAAGATCAGCGGGGCACATATCTTTTTAATGCCCGTGATCTTTGCCTGATTGCCCGGCTGCCCGAGTTACAGGCCGCCGGGGTGCATTCCCTGAAAATCGAGGGACGCATGAAAAGTGCTTATTATGTTGCGGCGGTTACTCGGGTATACAGACAGGCCCTTGATTATCTCAAAGCTTTTCCGGGCCGGTCTTTTCCGGCGGATCAGCTTGAGGTGTGGAAAAATGAATTGACCAGAGTCAGTCATCGACGCTATAGTGAGGGTTTTATTGACGCAGACCGAAACCGTTTGCTGACGCTGCAGTACCTATCCGATTCAGCCTATCTGCGTAGCTATCGCTTTTGCGCCTTGGTGATCGAGCTGATTGATTACGATGCGGCGGCGGATTCTTCTTGGGTACGATTGAGTATCAAGGACCGCCTGCGTTGTGGCGAAAGTTTCGAGGTGCTGGCCCCGAAGATGGATATTTTTTCAGTTATGGTACTGGAATTGCGAAATGAATGCGGGGAAGTTCTGGCCGAGGTGCATTCTGGAACCACAGCGTCGGCGCGCTGCCGGGGGCGTCTGGCGCCCCTGCAGATTCTGCGCCAGACGACAACCCCGGAGCCATTGGTGAGGGCCTGATTTGCGGCTTGTCCTTGATTTTTTTCTGCTTATATGGCAGCGTCGCTATCTGATTTGGGAGTTGGTCAAACGGGAAGTGGCGGCTCAGTATATTGGTTCCCGGCTGGGTTTTGTCTGGACAATTATCAACCCTCTGGCTTTGATTCTGATTTTCTGGTTTGTTTTCGGTTACGGCCTGAAAGCCCGTCCGTTGAACGATATTCCTTTTGTCATCTGGTTGACGGCCGGCATGGCGGCCTGGTTCAATTTCTCGGAAATCTGGGGCCGGGCCACCGGAATTGTGGCGGCGAATCCGCATCTGGTCAAAAAGGTGCGTTTCCCAACCTCGATTCTGCCGGTGGCGACAATCGGGGCGGCCCTGGTCAGTCATGCCGTTTTTCTGCTTCTGTTGCTGGTTTTACTCTGGGGGTATAAGATTTCCGTGACTTTCTGGATCCTGCAGATAGTCTATTATTATGTCGCCATGGTTATTCTGGTGCTGGGCTTGAGCTGGCTGACGGCTTCGATCAATGTTTTTTTTCGAGATACCGGACAGCTGGTGCAGCTTTGTCTGCAGATCGGTTTTTGGGGGACGCCCATCTTCTGGGATATCAATATCATGCCTTCCGCCGTACAGAGCCTGCTTAAATTAAATCCTATTTACTACATTGTCCAGGGTTACCGGAACTCGATTATTTACGGTGTGCCCTTCTGGCATAATTGGCGCTGGGGGCTTTATTTCTGGGCTGTGGCCGGCGTTTTTCTTTTGGTCGGGGCCTTGGTTTTTCGTCGCCTGCGACCGCATTTTGCGGATGTATTATAAACCGATGCACCAAAGTTCATTCTTGTACATGACCCGTTTTCGTGATCAATTTCTGGCTCAAGAGCAAGGGCGGCAATTGTTGGTCGCCGATCTGGGCAGTTATGATGTCAACGGTTCCTATCGCGTACTTTTCGACCACAAGCCCTGGCGTTATCTGGGCATCGATGTCAGTCCGGGGCCGAATGTCGATTTGGTTCTGGCCAACCCCTATCGCTGGCGTGAGCTTACCAGCGATTCGGTGGATGTTTTCGTTTCAGGGCAGGCCTTTGAGCATATTGAATTTTTCTGGCTCACGATCCTTGAGTTAAGCCGGGTTCTGAAGCCCGCCGGTCTGTGTTGTCTGATTGCTCCATCCGGCGGCCCGGAGCATCGTTTTCCGGTTGATTGCTGGCGTTTTTACAAGGATGGTATGCGGGCCCTGGTGCAATACGCGGGCCTGGAAATGCTCGATGTTTATACCGGTGAACCCCGAAGCGACTGGGGGGACGACAGTAACAGCTGGCAGGATAGCGTGGTTATCGCCAGGCAAGGACGGAAAAACCGACGGCGGCGTTTACGGGAGCTGTGTTATTATCATTGGGGGGTTCTGTTTCCTCTGGCCGCCAAAGCGGAAATGTCAGGGAAAAATAGCTGATGTTGCCTGATTATGCCATCTCCATGCAGGGCATTGAAAAGAGTTATCGTCTTTATCAATCGCCGCTGGCTCGTTTTAAAGAGGCTTTCGACCCGCGCAAACGAAGATATTATGATGATTTCCAGGCCTTGAAAGGCGTTGATCTGATGGTTCCCCAAGGGCAGACCTGGGGGGTCATCGGTCTTAACGGCAGTGGTAAGTCAACCCTGCTTAAGATCGTTTGCGGTGTCATTCAGCCCAGTCGCGGTACTTGTACGGTTAATGGCAGGATTGCGGCCTTACTGGAACTGGGCTCAGGTTTTAATCCGGAATATACCGGTCGGCAGAATGTGTTTTTTTCCGGTGCTTTGGCCGAGGTCGGCCGCGCGGAAATGGAAGAGCTTTTTCCCGAGATCGAGGCGTTTGCGGAAATCGGCGAATTCATCGATCAACCTGTGAAAAATTATTCCAGCGGCATGTTGATGCGGCTGGCTTTTGCGGTGGCCGTTCATGTCTCTCCCGATATTCTGGTGATTGATGAGGCCCTGGCCGTCGGCGATGCCCGTTTTCAGCATAAATGCATGAAAAAAATCAAGTCATTCAAAGACCGCAGTACGATGCTGCTGGTAACTCACGATATGAACGCGGTTCTTACCTTATGCGATCAGGTGGTTTGGCTGCATGACGGCCGGCTGGTGGAAATCGGGGGGCCGAAGAAAATCGTTGACAAATATACTCAAGCCTTTTACGAAGGCGGGCCGGCGGAGCCGGTGGCTTTGGAAACCCCCATTCCGGTGGTTGTCGCGGGCGACCAGGCTGGGGGTGGGGGCGCGGCGGTCGCGTTCGATAAAACCGAGGTGGGAGCCACATCTTTCGGCACGGGGGAGGTCACCATCAGCCAGGTGGCTCTGTTCTCTCAGGAGCGCGGGAAGGTTGAAGCGGTGTACGGCGGGGAAAACGTCACTTTCCATGTCTGGCTGGAGTCAAAAAGCGAAATCAAAAAGCCGATAGTCGGTTTTCTCGTGAAAAACAAGCTCGGCATTGAGATTTTCGGTTTCAATAATATCAGTCTTAATACTGAATTGCCGCCGCTTCGACCCAACGAAAGTTATCTCGTGAACTTTGAATTTATCTGGCCCTCGATCTCTTCGGATAGTTATGCCATCTCAATTGCCATCGCCGAGGGTGATCAGGAGATGCATGTCATGCATCACTGGATTCATGATGTTATAATCGTTGATGTTCTGCGTTTGTGTAAATATCAATTCGGTCTGGTTGAGGTTGAGCAAGCCACTATGGGCGTTAGACTGCTGGATGCCGGAATCAGTCTTATTAGTAATGGTAAAGTATGAACAGAAATTTACAGGAAACAGAAGTTGTCGATGTGGAATACAGCTGGTTAAACCGCACGAATCTGGCCGGATGGCTTGAGTATCATCAGAGGAAGGTGGTTTTCGACAAGGTCAGCTGGATGGGGGTTCCGATCCTGAAAAACGTGCTTGATCTCTGGATTTACCAGGAATTGATTGTCTCCCTGCGGCCGGATTTGATTATTGAAATGGGCTCCTTCAAGGGTGGCAGCACCCTTTATCTGGCCCATCTTCTGGACCAGCTCGGCCATGGTCGGGTGATTTCGGTGGATCTCGATCATTCCTCATTCATGGCCGAGCATCACAGAATTTCGACCCTGACCGGCTCAACGCAGGATCCGATGGTAATCGCCCGCTTGCGACAAGCCGCCGCCGGTCAGACGGTCATGCTTGTTCATGACGCCGATCACAGTTATGAGATGGTGCTGGCGGATCTCAGAATCTATGCCGATTTGGTTTCCAGGGATTCGTATTTTATTGTCGAAGACGGAGTGGTCGATCTTTTTTCCGAAGACTCCCGGCTCGGTTCAACCCTGGGAGGGCCCGGACCTTTACCCGCCGTCCGAGATTTTCTTTCCGAAGATAAGCGTTTTATCATCGATCGCGATTGTGAACGCTATCTGCTGACTTACAATCCCTGTGGTTACCTGAAAAAAATTGCTGATTAGAAAATGGACTACAATACCGATAAAATAGCCAATGGTTTGCTGGAGAACTATAAAACCCTCTTCAGCCCTTTGCAGTATCGTCAACTCAGTCTGCTTGAAATCGGGGTTCTCGAAGGTGGTTCCCTGCATTATTGGGATGACTATTTTCAACATCCGGAGACCTCGATCGTCGGGCTTGATCTGAATTTACCCCAGACCTCATCGTTCTCGCAGCGGGTTAAGGTGATTCAGTGCGATCAGAATGACGGCCCGGCTCTGGAGAGGGTGGCGCGGCAGTTCGGGCCTTTTGATATTGTGATCGATGACGGCAGCCATGCCCGTCGGGAAACCGAACATTGTTTTCGCGTCCTTTTTCCCGAGGTGGCGACCGGTGGCTATTATATCATTGAAGACTGGGCTGCGGGCTACTGGCGGGACCGACCGCATTATCAGGGTATGGTCGAGCTGATCAACGATATCATTGCCCGGATTCCGGAGTTGTCGATCTCGGAGTGCCGCATAATTCTCGAAAAAAACAAGGCGCTGGCTATTTTTCGCAAAGGAGCCGCCGGGTGGCGGGAATGACTCGGAAAGCGGAGCTCTGGCAAAGAGCGGTCGCCTGCCTGGCCGCCGGTGCAAAAGACCAGGCCGAGGCCCTTTTTCAGCAGGCGGTGCCGGCCGAAAAGGATTGTGTCGAGGCCCATCTCGCTTGGGCCCGGTCGCGTCTGCCGGGACCAGGTTACCGCGAAATCCTGGCCTGCCTACATGCCTTTTTACAACCGAAAAACTATATTGAGATTGGAGTTGAGTTCGGTCACACCCTGAAACTGGCCGGGCCCGAGACTCGGGTTTTCGGTATCGACCCCAGGCCTCAGGTCGATTTTCCCTTGCCCGAAAACGTCTCCCTCTGGGAAATGACCAGTGATGTTTTCTTTGTTGAAAATGATGTTCAAAGCTTGCTGGGGGGGACCTTTGATTTGGCTTTTATTGATGGTCTGCACATCTTTGAGCAGGTTTTGCAGGATATTGTCAACCTGGAAAGATATGCCGGTCCCTCATCTCTGATCGCGATTCATGACTGTCTGCCGCTTGACCGCCGGACGGCTTCCCGGCAGCGCACAACCCAGTTTTGGAGCGGCGATGTCTGGAAGATTGTTCCCTGTCTGAAACGAGAGCGTCCTGATTTAAGCCTGGTTACCATTCCCACTTATCCCACCGGTCTTTGTCTGATTGGCGGCTTGCAGTCTGAATCTGATTTTCTGTCGAGAAATTTCCCCCTCCTGGTCGAGCGATACGCAGGGCTTGATTACGAAGCCATTGGTGACAAAGAGACGTATTTTTCTCTGATCGCCAATGATTGGAGCCTGATTCGCAAGCTCCTGCCGCGGCTGCAAGATGAGTGAAACCCCACTGCTTACGGTTGTTGTCGTGTTTTTCAACATGCCTCGCGAGGCGGCCCGGACCCTGTGGACCCTGTCTCCCGATTATCAGCGGGAGGTGGCCGCTGAAGATTATCGGGTGGTGGTTATCGATCATGGCTCAAGCCGGCCTTTGGGGGCTGATTTTGTCGCCGGTTTCGGAAAAAATTTTGTTTATCGCTTTCATGAGACGAAGGCGGTATCACCGGTTCAGGCCCTCAACCAGGCGGTGGCGGAAAGTTTCAGCGAACTGGTGATGGTCATGATCGACGGGGCCCATATGCTGAGCCCCGGAGTTATCGCCAACGCCCTGCGGGCGGCCCGGGCCTGGACCGAGCCTTTCGTGACGGTTGTCGGTTTTCATCTGGGTCGGGAAAATCAGAATCGTTCCGTCAGTCATGGCTATGATCAGGTCGCCGAGGATGCGCTGCTGAACCGGGTTGCCTGGCGCGAGAATGGTTATCTTCTGTTTGAACTCGCTGGTGAGCTTGCCTATGACTGCGCCGGCTGGTTCGGCCCCCTGGCCGAATCCAATTGTTTCATGATGAAAAAAACCAGCTACGAGAGGCTCGGCGGTTTTGATTCCCGTTTCACGGAGGCCGGCGGCGGCCTGGCCATTCTTGATTTTTTTCGCCGGGCGTTGCTGGCGGAGGAACTTGATTATATTGTCCTGCTCGGTGAAGGCAGCTTTCATCAGTTTCACGGCGGGGTCGCCAGCAACGCGCCCTACGCCGAGCATCCCTGGGAGCGTTTCCATCGGCAGTATCGGGACATTCGCGGAGAAGCTTATCGGGTTGTCGCCCGCCGGCCCCATCTGCTGGGCCGGATTAATCCCGAGGTTGATGCCTGGACTCGCCTTTGCGCCCGCGTGGGACTGGAATGGTGGCTGGCGGAAACGCAACATCCCCATGATCTGGAAAACTTTTTTTGTCCGATCGGTTATGCCATGCTGGCGGCCAAGACCGATCCGCGTGAGGCCAGACGTTCGGCCCAACTGGAACGCGAGATCGTCGACTTAAAACAGCTCAATGATCAGTTAAGCCTTCAGGCGAAGCTTGCAGGCGAAAAAACTGCGGCAAAGGTAAAATTGCTGCCGCGGGCTTGGTCTGCCTTGAGCGGTATTATTAACAGAAAACGGCGTCTTTAATCTTGAAAACAAAACTTTCGAAGACCATGACTAAGCTGATGGCTTTTTATCTGCCGCAGTTTCACCGGATTCCCGAAAACGATCTCTGGTGGGGAGAGGGCTTTACCGAGTGGAGCAACGTGCGCGCCGGCCGACCGCAGTTTGCCGGCCATCGACAGCCGAAAATTCCTCTTGGGGAAAATTACTATGATCTGAGCCGTCCCCATGTGCTCTGCGAGCAGGCGGAGCTGGCCCGTCGATACGGAATTCACGGGTTTGTTTTTTATCACTACTGGTTCAAGGGGAAACGTTTGCTGGAGGGGCCCTTGCAGACGGTTCTTGAAAATCAAAGTTTTACCCTGCCTTTTTGTCTGTGCTGGGCCAACGAAAACTGGAGTAGACGTTGGGACGGACTTGAAAATGATGTTCTGATAGAGCAGCAGTATTCATGTGAAGACGATCTGGAACATATTCGAGCGCTTTTGCCGGTTTTAAAAGATTCGCGCTATTACCGGCATCTGGGCCGACCGGTGGTGCTTGTCTACCGCAGTGAAGCCTTGCCGAATGCCGCCGGTACCGCGGCGTTGTGGCGTGAGGAGGCGAAGCATGCGGGGTTGCCCGGTCTCTACCTGTTACGGGTTGAGGGCTTTCTGGCGGGGGTTGATCCGGCACAGCATGGATTTGACGCCGCGGTAGAGTTTGCTCCCGACTGGCGCTGCCTGACTAAACGCCATTATCTTGGTGCTGACGGGCAGTGGCGTTTGCCTCTGTCGCCGACCTTTTCTCCGGTGGCGGGAACTCTGGAGAATCAGGTTTTTATGTATGATGATGTGGTGCGCGCCATGCTCGCCAAGGAGCCGCCCACTTACCAGCGTTATCCTGGGGTGTTCCCGGCCTGGGACAATCACGCCCGGCGCCGGAAGGATGCCGGAGCAACCATCATTCATGACAGCTCACCTGAGAAATACGAGCGTTTTTTGACCGAGGTTATCAGCCGCGCCGAGCGCCTGGCCCCGGCCGAGCGCCTGGTCTTTATCAATGCCTGGAATGAATGGGGAGAGGGTTGTTATCTGGAGGCCGATCAGGAATATGGCCACGCTTATCTTGCGGCCACTGCCGCCGCGCTCAAGGCCGGACAGCGGAGGAAACTGGTTTTGCCCAAAGACCCCAAACCGGGATTGAAGTCGGAAGTCAAGAGAGAACGGGGCCCTTTTCCCGGTCCGCCGCCGTTGGTCTCGGTTATTATTCCGGCCTACAATCATGAGCGTTGGATTAAGGAGACCCTGGACAGTGTTCTGAACCAGAGTTTCAGAGAGCTTGAAGTCATTGTCATTGATGATGGCTCCACGGACAATACCGCGGCCTTGGTCGCGGCCTGCGAGGATCATCGCGTCTGTCTGCAGATTCAGAACAACCAGGGCACTGCCGCCGCGCTCAATCGGGGTCTGACCTGCAGCCGCGGGCGCTATCTCGCGATTCTTAATTCAGATGATCTTTTTCTGCCGGAGCGTTTAAGCCACTTTGTTGAGGTTCTGGAAGCCAACCCTCGCTTTGCCCTGGCGTTTTCCCAGGTCCGGCTGGTCGACAGCGACAGTTTGGCTCTGCAACAGGGCTTCGAGCTGGAATGGCTGAAGCACGCGGAAGGCGATTTTGCCCACAGTCAGGATCTGCTGTTAAGCTTGTTACGGGACAATTTTCTCTGTACTTCATCAAATTTTTTCTTTCGCCGCTCTTTGCTTTGCCGCATCGGGGCTTTTCGGCCCTTGCGTTATGTCAATGACCTTGATTTTTTGCTGCGCGCCCTGTTGCGCCATGAAGCTTATTTTTGTGAACGCGAGCTGCTGGCTTACCGGCTTCATTCGGGTAATACCCTGAAAGAGAAAGGCGCGGGCCGCCAGCTGGAGTTCCTTCTGGAACTTTCCTGGGTGCTGGCGCATGCCCTGGAAAACGGCGCTCTGATGCCACAATGGTCGTTTGCGGAACTCGCTCGTCTGTTGACCGGCTATTATCGAATCAATCTGGAAAGCCTGTTTCTGGCGATGCTTTATCTGCGGCGGCAAAAAGGGGTTTTTTTAGCGCCGGAGAGTCTGCCACCGGCGGTTCGTGACTGTCTGCATAAATGTTTGCGGCAGCGGCTCGACGAAAATGTCTATCGGGATAATCTGGTTTCCCAGGTAGCCGAGCAGAAGTCGTATATTAATGAGCAACTGGCTTATATCGAGAAACTGGAAGAGGGGCGGCGTTTTTTTCTTGGTCAGATAGAAGGCCTGGAAAAGGCGTTTACAGAATTACAAAAGCTGACCCAGTTCAGGGAAAAAGAATTCAGCCTGCGTCTGCAGCAGCAGGATCAGGAATTTTCCCGCTTACAACAGGTGCAGCAGGAGCTCTGGGACGCCTGCGAGTGGTATCGGCGGCAGCAGGAGGCCCTGCTCAGTTCCAGACGTTTTCGTCTGGTTGATAATTTACAGGCTCTGGCTCGCGGGCAAAATCCGCTCTACCATGCGCGGGAACTGCTGCGGATTTTATTGCCGCTTTCCTGGTTTGCCGGTTTGCGCTCCGCGCGTGATCGTTTGCGGCAAGCAGGGATGAACGGAAATTCATGGTGGCGTTGGGGGCGGCGTTGGCTTCGGCGGCTTTCGGCCTTACTGCCGGCGCGGGCCTGGCGACAGTCTTCGCACGCCGGGCCCCTGCTCTCGATTATTCTCCCCTGCTTTAACCACGGAGCTTTTCTGGATGATCTCAGCGCCAGTTTAAAGGCCCAGACTTTTACCGATTTTGAAGTGATTCTGATCGACGATGGTTCCAGTGATCCGGCAACCGTTTGCAAGATCGACGCGATTGAGCGTGAACAGCGGCCCGGCTGGAAGGTGATTCGCCAGCTGAACCGCGGCGTGATCGGGGCCCGGAACCGGGCTATCGGGGAGGCTCGGGGACGCTACATCTTTCCGCTGGATACCGATGATACGATCGCTCCGACCTTTCTGGAAAAAACCTTGTTTCTGCTTGAGACCCTGCCGGATCATTTTTTTGTTTATACCTGGACCAATGTTGTCGGCGATGAGCCCTATCTCTGGCGGACCGAAAACAGCGATCCGGAAAAGATTCTCAATGAAAATCGCATCGGCGTGGCGATTTTTCCGCGGCGCGCCTGGGAAACCGTCGGTGGCTATAACGAGATCATGCGGGATGGTTACGAAGACTGGGAGTTTTATGTCAACCTCGTCCGGCATGGTTATGTCGGCCGGGTGATTCCGGAGGCGCTTTATAACTATCGTATGTTGGCGGGCTCACGCAATGAACGGGCATCCGCGGCGTCTGCCGGATTACAGCGCCGAATCAGGGATCTGCATCTGGGCTATATCATGAATCATCTTCGAATTCTGCGGGGCCGGGTCCGGCAGCGCTGGCAGGTCATGAACGGACTGGTTAATCTCAATCGAGGTGATGGGGCAAAGCTTTCGGCTTTCCGGCTGGACTTGCGCGGGCTGAGTTTTTCCCCGGCAGAGATTTTTCCGCGCCTGCTGGCTTTTGCCGAAAGCGCGGACAAGCCTTTGCTGGTGACGGCCGACTCGCTCTGGCGTGATTTTTTTTATTTTAATCAGCTTCCCGGTCTTCGGGTTTATTTCCCCGAATACTATCATTCCGAGAGGGAGCCGCAGCTCTTGGTTCGCTACCTGGAAGGACATTATCGGATTGAAAAGATCGGGCTCGATGATTTGAGCAAAGTCGAAACCGGTGGGCTGATTGAGAGCGTACCCGTGAAAGGTCGGCAAAAACTGCGGATTCTTTACCTGGCTCCCTGGGTGATTACCGGCGGAGCCGATACCATGCTGGTGGACTGGTTTCGCCGGCTGGATGCCGGTTGGTGCGATAAATTTCTGGTGACCACCTTGCCACGTGAAAATCTCTGGCTGGCCAAGGTCGCCGGTCACGCCCGGGAAATCTACGATCTGCCCGCCCTGGGTTGCCGGGAACAGGCTGCGATCAATGGCTTTCTGCTGGATTTTATTGGCCGTCGTCGCATAGATATTATTCATATCATGAACAGCGAGGCCGGCTTTCAGGCCCTGCCGACACTTAAAAAACACTATCCGGCGCTTAAGGTCGTGGCTCAGTTTCATTGTTTTGATCATTTTCCCGATGGCCGGCGTACAGGCTATGCACTGGAGGTTCCCCGTCTGTACGATCAGCATATTGATCGCTATAATCTTGAATATGAGCATTTGGGAAAAGAGCTTCGGGGGCTTTATCCTTACCTGGCCGAGGATAAATTCACTGTGATTCATGGTCGGGTTGACGCGGCTTACTATGATCCCGCGCGGCGCGCGGCGCGGTCCGAGATTGCTCGTGAAAGGGTTGACGGAGTTTTGAATCTTTTGTATGTCGGACGCCTTGATCGCCAGAAACAGCCCTTGCGGCTGCTGGAAATTGCCGCAAGTTTGAAAAAGATGAAGAAGTCGTTTGTTCTGCATATCGTCGGTGACGGTAACCTGGAATCCCAAAAAAAAGAGCTGTTGGGCGGAATCCGGCAACAGCATTTAGAGCGGGAGGTGCGCTGGCATGGAGAGCAACCCTTGAGCTCGGTCTATGATTGGTACAAAATCGCCGATCTGTTGTTGCTGACTTCCGACTGGGAGGGGGTGCCGATGGTACTTTATCAGGCGATGGCGATGGCGGTGGTGCCGGTAGTGGCCGAGGTCGGAGGCTGTGCCGAGCTGGTTACCCCCGAATGTGGTTTTCTGATCAGGGAACGGGAACGACCCGAGGCCTATGTCGCCGCGATCAGCAAGCTGGCCGATCCGCACCGGCGCCAAAGAATGGCGGCGGCCGCTCGCCGGCGGATGTGCGAAGATTTTTCTTTGGCCGGGCTTGACCGCGAGTATCAATCCTTTTACTTTTCTTTAAAGCCATGAACTGTCTGGTCTTGGGCGGGGCCGGTTTTATCGGTTCGCACGCGGTTGAAGCGCTGCTTGCGGCGGGGCACCAGGTTCGAATCCTGGAAAGGCCCGCCTGTTCCCTGGTCAATATCGCCGCCGTTCGGGATCGGGTCGAGGTTTTTTTCGGTGATTTTACCGTGCGCCGAGAGCTGACGGCGGCGCTTTCCGGAATTGATCTGGTGTTGCATATGGCCGGTACGGTATTGCCGGCTTCCTCCAATCTTGACCCTCTTTTTGATATTCAGAGCAATCTTATGGGAACCGTGACCCTGCTTGAGGAGGCCGTCAGGAATGGGGTGAAGAAGGTAGTTTTCGCGTCTTCCGGTGGGACCGTGTATGGGGTCGCCGGAAGCTTGCCGTTGGTCGAAGAGGCGCCGACCGAGCCGCTCTCATCCTATGGGATTGTCAAACTTGCCACGGAGAAATATCTCAAGCTTTTTCAGCACCTGTATGGTCTGGATTATACGATTCTGCGCATTGCCAACCCCTATGGCGAGCGCCAGAGGATCGACGGCGCTCAAGGGGCGGTAGCGGTTTTCCTGGGCCGCCTGAAGCGGCGGCAGGCGATTGAAATCTGGGGTGACGGTGAAATCGCGCGCGACTATCTTTATATTTCCGACCTGAGTGCGGCCATTCTGAAGGCCTGTGAAAAAAACATCTCTAAAGGTTTGTTTAATATTGGTGGCGGCCGTCCCTGGACACTGAACGAAGTGCTGGCTGAACTTGAAATTGTCAGTGGTCGCCGGGCTGAGGTGATCTATAAACCGTCCCGTGCCTGTGACACGCCCCTCAATTGGCTCGATTGCACGCGGGCCCGGCAGGAATTGGACTGGGAGGCGCAGGTGGATTTTCGCGAAGGTCTGCGACGCACCTGGGAGTGGGTTTCCCGGCAATGAAAAGTTTAACGGGCCACCTTGCCGTGGCGGCAGAACGCCCGTTTTCGGTCCTGGCGGAGCCGGCGTTGGTCACCGTGATCATTCCCTGTTATCAGGCCGGGGCCACGATCGGTCGGGCCCTGGCTTCGGTCGCGGCTCAGACTTTGCGGCCGGCGGAGGTTATCATTGTCGATGACGGCAGCGATGCCGAAACCCGGGCCGTGCTTGGCGGTCTGCTCGCGAGCTATGGGGACGGCTGGCTGAAACTTTTTTTTCTGGAAACAAACCAGGGTCCGGCAGCGGCCCGTAATTATGCCTGGGATCGGGCCACGCAACCCCTGCTGGCCTTTCTTGACGCCGACGACAGCTGGCATCCGGAAAAAATCGCGATTCAGTACGCTTTCATGAAGGAGCATCCCGAGTTTGCCTTGAGTGGGCATTTTTGTGACGGCGTACGTCCAGAAGCCGCCCTCAAAACGGGCGCTTACCGGATTACAGAGGTTCGGTTGGCGGAGCTTTTGTATCGTAATCGGTTGCGAACTCCAAGCGTAATGCTGCGCCGTCGGCTGCCGGATCGTTTTCCGGAAAACTTTCGTTACGGAGAGGATTTTTCCCTGTGGCTGCAACTGCTGGCCGCTTCCGAGCGGGCGGCGCTGATCGGCTTGTCCCTGGCGCAAACCCACAAGGCCGCTTTTGGCGCGACGGGTCAGAGCGCCGCGCTGTGGGCGATGGAAAAGGGTGAACTCCAAGCCCTGTACCGCATGCGCCGCGCGCCCGGAATCTCGGGCCCGCGCCTGGCCGGAGCCTGCTTCTGGTCGCTGCTGAAATTCTGTCGCCGTTTTCTGCTGACCGCCGGGCGCCGCCTGTCGGTCCCAGAGGAAAGGCGGCCGGGTCCACCGACGATTCTTTTTCTGGTTACGGATGACTGGTTTTTTCTGCTTCATCGCCGGGCTTTGGCCCTGGCCGCGCAACAAGCGGGTTGCAGGGTGCTGGTGGCCACGGCCCCCGGTCCGCGGGTGGCGGAAATCAAAAGCCTGGGTTTTCCCCATTTTCCTCTTAAGCTGCGCCGTTCCAGCCGTAATCCTCTGCGGGAGCTGCTTGCCTGTTGGGATATTGCCGGGCTCTATCGCCGGCAGCGGCCGGACCTGGTGCATCAGGTTTCGATCAAGCCGATTATTTACGGCTCGCTGGCGGCCCGCCTGACCGGTATCGGGGCGGTGGTCAACGCCGTGACCGGGCTGGGGTTTGTTTTTATCACCGGCGGCGCGGGGAAAAACTATCTGCGCCGGCTGGTCGAGGCTGCTTATCGCCTGGCCGGCGGTGGTCGCAGGGTCCGTTTTCTTTTTGAAAATCCGGATGACCGGCGGCATTTTCTCGATCGGAAAATCGTGGGCCCGGAAAAAACCCGGCTGATTCTGGGGTCCGGGGTAGACCTGGAACGCTTTTCGGCAAGCTTCTCGAGCCCGTCTGACCCGGCGGCGGCCCCGGTGGTGCTGCTGGCGGCCCGGATGCTCTGGCATAAAGGCATTCGCGAGTACGTGGAGGCGGCCCGGCTTTTGCTCCAAGAGGGACTGAACGCCGAGTTCTGGCTGGCCGGCATGCCGGATACCAGCAATCCGGCGGCGGTTTCGATAGCGCGCCTGCTCTACTGGCATGGCCAGGGCGTGGTTCGCTGGCTGGGCTACCAGAAAGACATGCCGGCCCTTTATCGGCAGGTGGACATCGTCTGTCTGCCGACCCGTTATCGCGAAGGTATTCCCGTCACCCTGCTGGAAGCCGCGGCCTGCGGCAAATCTCTGGTGGCCACCGACATGCCGGGTTGTCGGGAGATCGTCAGATCCGGGGAGAATGGTTTTCTCGTGCCGCCGGGCTCGGTTTCCGAGCTGGCCGCGGCGCTGAAAACCCTGCTTCTTGATCCTGCCTTAAGGCGGCGTTTCGGTCTTCGCGGCCGGCAACTGGTGGCTCAAGAGTTCAGTGACAAAAAAGTAATTGCCGCTACCTTTTCGGTATACCATGAACTATTGGGAACGCGATGGGAAGCTCTGGAAAAATCCTGATTACCGGCGCCGCCGGTTTTGTCGGGGCGGCGCTGTGCCGTCATCTGGCGCAGAAAAAGATTCCGTTAAGAGCGGTTGTGCGCCGGGGCGGAACGCCTTTGCCGGCTGACCTGAAGGCGCTTCTTGACGACGTGGTCGCCGTGTCCGAAGTAACCCGGCCGGAAGCCTGGTCTAAGTTGCTGACCGAAATCGAGGTGGTGGTCCATCTGGCGGCCCGGGCCCACTGCCTGGTTTCGGACCGTCGTTCGGAAGAGCGGTTTTTTTCCGACAACCTGGAAATGAGCCGGGCCCTTGCTCAAGGAGCGGTCAAGGCCGGGGTCCGGCGCTTGATTTTTCTCAGTACGATCAAGGTTAACGGAGAAGGTGTGCTCGCGCCCGGTGCCTGTGTCTATGGTCCCGGGGACAGACCTCGTCCCCGGGGCGCCTACGCGGTCAGTAAGTGGCGAGCGGAACAGGAGCTCAACCGGCTTTGCGTTCCTGAACAGGGTCCTGAGCTGGTTATTATCAGGTCGCCGTTGGTTTATGGGCCGGGGGTCAAAGGTAATTTCGCCGCCCTGCTGGCCTGGCTTGATCGGGGCCGGCCGTTGCCGGTGGCGCGAACCGATAATCAACGTAGTTTCATAAGTCTTGATAATTTGGTTGACTTTCTAGAATTTTCTTGTTTTCATCCTCAAGCCGGAGGGCGCCTGCTGTTCCCGGCGGACGAGCGGGACTGCTCGTCCCGGGAGCTGGCGCACCTGTTGGCGCGGGCCCTGGAGCGCCCCTTTCGTTCATGCTCGCTTCCCATCGGTCTGATGAAATTCAGCGCGGCCCTGCTGGGACAAAGCGCCGCGCTGGTCAAGCTGATGGGTAATTTACAGCTTGATAGAAGTTCGGTTGCTGAATTGGGTTGGCGGGCGCCCGAGCGAGTGGAAACGGGACTGACGAAAACCGCAAACTGGTGGCGGCAGGTTGGCAAAAAGCGCAGCGCATAGAAGTTCTATGAAGAACGTCGGCCTGACGGCGGGAAAAAAGCCTTGGTTTTTTCCGGGCGCCGTCATGTTGTTAGGGCTCGGCGTTCTGGCTATCTACTGGCAGACCTCGGATTTCGCCTTTGTCAGTTTTGATGACCCCGATTATGTGCTTGAGAATGAAATTGTCATACGGGGACTGAGCTGGGACGGCCTGCGTTGGGCCTTTACCTCGTTTCATGCGGCTAACTGGCATCCCTTGACCTGGCTTTCCCACATGCTTGATAGCTCCTGGTTTGGGCTCGATGCGGGCGCCCATCACCTGGCGGCCATGTTCTGGCATCTCGCCAACACCGTTCTTCTTTTAGTGGTCTTGTGGCGCCTGACCGGGGCTCTGGGCCGCAGCGTCTTGGTCGCGGCCTTTTTCGCCTGGCATCCCTTGCGGGTTGAATCCGTGGCCTGGATCGCGGAGCGCAAGGATCTGCTATGTGTTTTCTTCTGGTTGCTGAGCCTTTTAAGTTATCATTATTACAGCCTTCGTCCGGGTTATAAGCGCTATCTGCCGGTCTTGATCAGCGCCCTGCTGGCGCTGTTGGCCAAGCCGATGGCGGTAACCCTGCCCTTTCTTTTGCTGGTACTTGATTTCTGGCCTCTTCGGCGTCATCTTCACAGCTCCTGGCTGCGCCTCGGACTGGAAAAACTGCCCTTGCTGGGCTTGGCGGCGGGAGCGGCGGTCATGACCTTTATGGCCCAGAAACAGGCCGGAGCCCTGGCGACGCTCGAGGCCTTTGGTTACGGCCGGCGTTTGCTCAATGCGCTGCTTGCATATTTTAAGTATCTGGAGCTTGCTCTTTGGCCTCGGAAACTGGCGGTGTTTTATCGCTATCAGGGCCTGCCGTCGGCCTTGACGGTTGTCGGAGTCCTGTTGTTGTTTAGCCTGCTGAGCTATTGGTTTTTCAGGCAAAGGGACAAGTCCCCTTTTCTTCTGGTGGGCTGGTTGTGGTTTCTCGGCACCCTGGTGCCGGTGATCGGCTTGATTCAGGTCGGAGGGCAGGCTCTGGCCGATCGCTATACCTATTTTCCGAGTATCGGTCTCGGCCTGCTTCTGGTTTGGGGAGGGGCGCAATGGGGGTCGTCAATCCCGGCGGCGAGATTGTGGGCCGCCGCATGCCTGTTGTTGTTGCTGTTGCTTCCCGTAAGCCGGCGGCAAACTGCTTTTTGGCAAAACAGCACGACCTTGTTTTCTCGGGCGGTGGCGGTTGATCCGCTGAACTACCATGCCTATTCGGATTTGGGGGTTGCCCTGCAGGCGGAGGGCAGGCGGTCTGAGGCGTTTCGGGCCTTTACCAGAGCGGTAGAGCTTAAACCTGACTATCTTGAGGGCTGGCTGAATCTGGGGGCCGCTTGGCAAAAAGACGGGCGCCACGATGAGGCCGAAAAGGCTTTTTCCCAAGCCCGGCAAGTCAATCCCGAATCGGTTAAAGCCCTTCTCGGCCTGGCAGACTGTAAAGCCAGACAGGGAGAGTTGCCGGCAGCCGGCGCCCTTCTGGACCAAGCGCTGAAACTGGCTCCCGAGCACCCCGAGGTTTATTACCAACTGGGCCTGCTGCAGCTGAATAACAATCAGCCGCAGCAGGCGCGTGCGTTTCTGAGGCGCGCGTTGCAGACGCAACCTGAAAATCTCAAGGCCCGGGTCAATCTGGGCGTGGCTGAGGCGTGTCTGGGTCACTATGAGGCGGCCAGGAACGAGTTTCGCCGGGTTCTGCGGCAAGAGCCCGACCAGCGGGAGGCGCTTTATAATCTGCGGCAGTTGGAACGATTACACCCCTGAGCGGCGTAATCCTGGGGCTTCCGGCGCTGGAAAAAATGACGCAAGCGCTCAACTCGTTGCGTACACTCCGGGGTCCCCTTGACGTTGTCAAGCGGCTGCGTGAGTACATAATCTTAAGGCTTTGAGTTCGATGTGGAGTGAATCCGGTGTATAGGAATCAGAAAATTGTGGTGGTCATGCCGGCCTACAATGCCGAGTCGACCCTGCTGCGCACTTATCATGAGGTTATGGCGCAGGGCGTGGTTGATCATGTCGTGATTGTCGACGACTGCAGTTCCGATGCCACCGCGCGGATCGCCGCTGGTCTGCCGGCTTCGGAATTGGTTCGGCATCAGCGTAATCTGGGTTATGGCGCCAATCAGAAAAGCTGTTATCGGCGGGCGCTGCGGGCGGGCGCCGATATCGTGATCATGGTGCACCCGGATTATCAATATACGCCGCGTCTGATTCCGGTGATGGCCGCCATGATCGGCAGCGGGCTTTATGACTGTGTTCTCGCCTCCCGCATTCTCGGCGGCCGGGCCCGAGAGGGGGGGATGCCGGGGTGGAAATATGCCGCTAATCGCATTCTGACCTTGCTGGAAAACCTTTTGCTGGGGACTAAGCTCTCCGAATTTCATACCGGGTATCGGGCCTTTTCCGCCTCTTTGCTGAAACGTCTGCCGTTACACCGTAATTCCGATGATTTTGTTTTCGATAACCAGATTCTGGCGCAGATTCATGCTTTGGGGTATCTTATCGGCGAGGTTAGCTGTCCGACGAAATATTTTCCCGAGGCCTCTTCCATTAATTTCTGGCGCAGCCTTCAATACGGTCTGGGTTGTTTGCTGACCGCCGCCAGGTTTCGTCTGCATCGCTGGCGCCTGTTGCGTTCCTGGTTATTTACTTATGACGCGTAAAGGGTGGCTGCTTGCGGCGGGACTTTTTTTTCTGGTTTTTCTGGCGGTTGCCTGGTTCGGCTGGCACAGCCTGGCCCGCTCTCTGGCCATGACCCGACTCAAAGCCGATTTCGCGGCCGCCGAACAGGCCCTTGGTTCCAGGCAACCAAGGCTTGCCGCGCGGGCCTGTGCGGCGGGAATAATGGCCTATCAGCGCGGCCTGGAGCACCGGGTTTATTATCCGGAAATCAGCAGTGAGTATCTGACGGCGGGAAATTGTTACCGGCAGCTGAATCAACCTCGGGCCGCCCTGCAATGCTATGAAGAGGGTTTGCGTTACGATCCTTGGTCGATCAGTCTGCTGACCAGTCTGGGGAGCTGTCGCTTTGCTCTGGGGGAACCGCGGCAGGCCCTGGCCGCCCTGGAAAAAAGCCAGGCGATCTATCCGGTGAAAAAGGAACTGCAACCGCTTCTGCGACGGTTGCGAGCCGCCTTTCAGGGAGAAACTCGATGAAAGGACGTTCTCTCCGCAGGCCCTTGACCGAGCGGGCCAAAGAGCGCTCGCGAGCCCTTGCCGGCCGGTCGGTTTTGAGGGGCTGGCCGAGCTTGCTCTTTCTTTTTTTTCTGAGCACGCCGCTGTTCGTGGTTTCCGGATATGCTCCCGACGGGGCGCTTTTCTGCACCCTTTATGATTTGCCGAAAGGCTGTTTGATCGCCGCCGCCGGCCCGCTGTTCTGCGGCCTCTTCTGTGTGGCGCTGGCGCGCAATCCGGAAGCCGCCGCTCAGGCGGGGGCGTTTTTTCGGCGGGCGTTGGGATTTAAACTGTTGTTTTTGCTGTTGATCCTGATGGCGCTGGCCGGTTTGGCGGCGCCGGTAAAGGCCGCCGCCGGTTTTACTTTCGGCAACTTTTTTTTACTGACTTTATTGGGCCTGGTGCTGGCCGGCTTATTTCGGCGGGTGGCGTTGCGCTGGGCCGCGGTATACGGTTTATTAGCGGCGTTGGTTATTTTTTCCGTTTTTGGAATCGTGCAGTTTGCGGGCTACAGGATTCCTTTTCTGATGCCCATTCTGGGTCCGGCGTCAACCCTGGGTTATCGGAATCCGGCGGCTGATTTCATCGCCCTGGTTCTGCCGTTTGTGTTTTTTGCCGCCTGGCGCCAGTGGCGGCGCCGGCGGGCCGACCGTGGTAGAGGTGCTCTGCTTTTGGTCGGCGCGCTGTTGCTTGCGGCCGGAGCGGCCCTGGCCCTGCTTTTTATGAACTATTCCCGGGCGGCGATACTGGCCCTGCTGGTTGAGGCCCTGGTGTTGTCGGTTTGGCTGTTTTGGCGAAAGGCGGAGGGTCCTGATCCCGGCTGGCGGCGGCGAGGGCTGCGGGCTTTGCTCGCGGCGCTGCTGTTGACGGGGTTGATGCTGGTTCTGGTCATGTCGTTCACGCAAAGCCGACGGCGGGTCATGGCGAGTTTTGAGAATTTGCGGCGGGGCGGCGTTGCCCGGTTGCTGGAGTTTCGTTATTATCATTGGGGCAATACCCTGATGATGATCAAGGAAAATCCGGTTCTGGGGGTGGGGCCCGGCAACTGGCGTTTTACTTATCCGCTTTACTACCAAAGTTTCGCCAAGGATCCTTTGTTCAACTATAAGATGCAGGTGCGGCGGGCCCATAATGACTATTTGCAACTGGCGGCCGAATGTGGTATCCCGGCCTTGCTGGTTTTTTTATGGCTCTGGGGACGGCAGTTTTATCTTTTGCGTTACCCGGAGCCGACCGGCGACGAAGCCGACTGGCGGCTGCCGTTGCTGGCTTCACTTTCCGCTTTTTCGGTGATCATGTTTTTTTCTTTTCCCCTGCAGATGGCCTACAGCCGTATGTTCTGTTTTTTCCTGTTGGCGTTGGGCGAGGCGCGGGTATGGCCGGAATTATCGAAATAATGGTCGAGCGGGGCCTGCTCTCCGCTTCCGACCTGAAAAAGATCAAACCCAGCGGTCGCGAGCGTGAGGCCCTGCATCGCCTGGCCATCAGGACCGGACTGGTTTCCGAAGAGGATTTTCTGGCTCTGGCGGCCGAGGTGCTGCGGCTGCGGCAAATCAGTGAACTGCCGTCTGACTACGATGTCACTCCTTTTGCCGAGCTCTCCCCCCTTTTTCTCGAAGAACACCGCTGTTTCCCCTTGGGGGGCGAAGAGGCCCTGGTGGTCGTGGTCAATGATCCTTTCGACGCTCTGGCGGCGGAAACCTTTCGGCAACTTTTTCCGACTCGTCGCATTGAACTGCGCCTGGCCCGCGAGGAGAAGATCGCGGCCTGGATTCGCGAGTATTTTCTGCCGGCCGGGGAGGGCGACTCCGGGAGTAAGGAGGCGGCCGGCGGCGGCATCGAGCTGGGCGATGATGTCGATCATCTGCGAGATTTGGCTTCCGAGGCGCCGATCATCAAGCTGGTCAACCAATTTCTCACCCGAGCGGTGGAGGAGGGGGCCAGCGATATTCATATTGAGCCGATGGCTGAAAGCCTGCAGGTTCGTTTTCGGGTTGACGGAGTGTTGCGGGAACATGCCTCGCCCGCCAAGAACCTGCAATCCTCGGTGATTTCGCGGGTCAAGATCATGGCCCGGCTTGATATCTCCGAGCGGCGTCTGCCCCAGGACGGCCGCATTCGCATCAAGATCGCGGGCAAGGATATCGACCTGCGGGTTTCCTGCTTGCCGACGGTCTACGGTGAGAGCGTGGTCATGCGCATTCTCGATCGCTCGAACATTTCCTTCAGCCTTGACAGCCTGGGTTTTCCTGAAGTCCCGCGCAAGTGTTTCGAGGAGATGATCAGCCAGCCTTACGGCATCATTCTGGTTACCGGCCCGACCGGCAGCGGGAAGACCACCACTCTCTACGCGGCGCTCAATACCATCAACTCGATCGACAAGAAGATTATCACGATCGAGGATCCGGTGGAGTACGAGCTCAACGGCATTAATCAGGTGCAGGTCAACAGCAAGGCCGGACTCGGTTTCGCCAACGGCTTGCGCTCGATTGTCCGACAGGACCCCGATGTTATCCTGATCGGAGAAATTCGGGATCGCGAAACCGCCGATATCGCGATTCAGTCGGCCCTGACCGGGCATCTGGTGTTTTCCACTCTGCATACCAACGACGCCGCCGGCGCCGTGACCCGACTGGTCGAAATCGGGGTCGAGGATTATCTGCTTTCCTCTTCCCTGATCGGGATCATGGCCCAGCGTTTGGTGCGGGTTCTCTGCCCGGCCTGTAAGGAGCCCTTCGTGCCGGAGCCGGCCCTGGTCGAGCGTCTGCGCTTGCCGTTTGCCCCCAGCCTGGAGAATCCGATTTTTCGGCCGCGGGGCTGCAAGGAGTGTTCCTTCAGCGGTTTTCGCGGCCGGGTCGGCATTTTCGAATTGTTGCCGGTGACTGATCCGGTCAGGGCCTTGATTCTGGAGAACCAGAGCTCTCTGGTTTTACGTGAGTACGCGGTCAAAAACGGTATGAGCTTGTTGCGCGAAGACGGCTGGCGCAAGGTGCGGGCCGGAATCACCTCGCTGGAAGAGGTGGTTCGGGTCAGTGGGGCCTGAGATGGCGAGCAGCATGCCGGAGTTTTCCTATAAGGCGGCCAATGCCGGGGGTGAAATCAGCTCCGGCCGGCTGCGCGCCGCCGATCAGCGCCAGGCGGTCGTCATGCTGCAGCGCCAGGGTCTGGTGCCCTTGCAGATTACGGCTCTGGGAGACGGGGCGGCGAATGCCGGAGCTGCGGCCCACGTCGATAATCGCGGCCGACGGATGGTTTCCCGTAGCCCGTCCCGTAAGTGGACCGTCTCCCTGCAAAACTGGACGGAAAATTTGCCTTGGCGTCGGCCCGGAGTTAAAGAGCTGGCCGGTTTCGCCGAGGATTTAGGGCTGTTGCTGAAGGCCGGGGTGCCGCTGAACCGGGCTTTGGTGATTCTGGTCGAGCTGGTTGAAAAGCCGGTTTTCGCCCGGGTGATGGCCAATCTTCGGGAGCAGGTCAAGGAAGGTAGCACCTTCTGGGGGGCCTTGCAGGGTCATCCGCAGATTTTCCCTCCGGTTTTTGTCGGCATGGTGCGCGCCGGCGAGAGCGGCGGCATCCTGGATGCGGTTCTCGACCGTCTCGCGCTCTATCTGAACAGCATTCGCGAACTGAAAGAATTTCTTTTCGGGGCCATGATCTATCCCCTGATCCTGACCCTGACCACCGGGGCCTCGATTATTCTGCTGCTGACCTTTGTCCTGCCCAAGTTCGCCTCAATCTTTGCCGATATGGGCGTGGCCTTGCCCACGGCGACCCGGATCATGCTGGCCGGCGGCAACTTTATGCAGAACTGGTGGTGGGCCCTGCTGCTCTGGGTCTGGGTCCTGTTTTATTCCGGCCGGCGCTTTTACCGGAGTCCGCGTGGACGCCTGCTGGTCGACCGTCTGGTGTTGCGTTTACCGGGCGCGGGTAAGATTTTTGTCAAGATGGATCTCGCCCGTTTTTTTCGCACCCTGGGAGCGATGTTGGCCAGCGGTGTGCCGATTCTGGAAGCCCTGCAGGTGGTCAGTGGGGTGATCAGTAATCGGATTCTGCAGGAAAAGGTCGCCCGTCTGCGCGAGGAACTCAAGCAGGGAGCGGTGATTTCCCAGGTTCTGGCCGCCGATCCACTGTTTCCGTCCCTGACCGTGCATATGATCGGAGTGGGTGAGGAAACCGGTCATCTGGATGGTATGCTGGACAAGCTGGCCGAGATGTACGATCGGGAACTGAAGGTGACCATCAAGGCCCTGACCTCGCTTTTTGAACCCCTGGTAATTCTGTTCATGGGCCTGGTGATCGGCGCGATCGTGGTCTCGATGTTGATGGCGATTTTCAGTGTTAACGAGCTGGGCGGCTGAGCGGGCCTTTCAGCTGAAATATGAAAAAAAGGAGCGACAATGATTTTCTTGCCGACGAAGAAACGCAAGGCCAAATGCGGCTCCCGGGGTTTTACCCTGATCGAGCTTCTGATTGTCATGGTGATCATCGGTCTGCTGGCTTCCCTGGTGGCTCCGAACATGTTCAAGAAGGTCGGGGGCGCCAAACGCAAAACCGCCCGGGCCCAGATTGAATTGCTGGGCACGGCGCTGGATTCCTATCGGCTTGACAACGATGTCTACCCGAGCTCGGAACAGGGCCTGCAGGCTTTGCGGACCCAGCCGGACGGAGCCAAGAACTGGGATGGTCCCTATCTGCCCAAGGATATTCCCAAGGACCCCTGGGGTAATGACTATGTCTATAAAAGTCCGGGAGATCACGGGGATTACGATCTTTCCTCCTATGGGGTCGATGGCCAGCCTGGGGGTGAAGGTGATAACGCCGATATTAACAGCTGGGAAAATTAGGGCCGCGCCGGCCGGGGCCGCCACGCGGCGCGGCGCGCGAACTTCCGCTTTCACCCTGGTCGAGATGATCGTCGTGGTGGCCATCATGACCCTGGGGTTGAGTCTCTTTCTGGGGCTTAATCATCGTCAGCGGGAAAGCCTGGTCTGGCGAACAAAACTGCGTGAACTGCAGGTTTTTTTCAAGGCCGCCCGCAGCCATGCGATTCTTCAGCGTAAAACTAACGACTGTCTGTTTAATCCGGAGTCCGGAGGGCTGCGTGAGCAACTGGACCGGCGGCGAGTGCTTCTGGGGCCAGGGGTCGAGATCGAGCTGAATGCGGCCCAACAGGCTCTCCTGGCTGCGGCGGCCGGCTGCGGCGCCGCGCCGGCCGCCGCGATTCAGGCGGAAGTGTCGTTGTTGACCTTTTACGCCGACGGCGGCGCGGCCGGCGGTCCTCTGCGGGTCTTCGGCCAGCGGAGTCAGGCCGAGTTCACGGTCAACCCTCTGACCGGAGGGATTACCTTTACGGAGCGGCTCAAAGATGACGGCGCGGGTCGATGAGCGGGGTTTTACCCTGCTGGAGATGATGGTCGCGGTCCTGATCGTCGGCCTGGTGGTGACCACCTTCATGCAGCTCTTCGGGGCCAGCCTGCGTCTTGAGCAAAAGGCGCGCGGCTTCGACGAAATTGTCGTTCGCGGTCGTCAGACCTTTGCCTGGCTGCTGGCCTGCGATCCGCGCGCGGATGACTTTCCCTGGAGCGGCACCACCGATAATTTTACCTGGAGACTTCGCCTGGAAGCGGTCGAGGTTCGCCCCGGGCCGGAGGCCGCGACCCAAAGCGACGAAGAAGCCGTCACGCTGCGTTGGACGAGTGAGCTTTATCGTCTGGTTCTCTTTTTGCAGGATGCTCAAAATCCCGGCCGGCATTTACGGCTGGTCGCCTATCGTCAGGTGAGCCCCGGTTATTTTACTGATGAATTTAAAGAAAAACACCTCTGATCAAGGGTTTACCCTGATTGAGATGGTGATTGCCATGACTATCCTGGCCCTGGTGGTTGTCGTGCTTTACCTGGCTTTTTCCAGTGCCGGGCGCATCTGGACGCGTCAGCAGCTGCGGAGTGGGGAGGGCGAACGCGAGGCGGCTCTGGTCAGGTTGTTGAGTGATGATCTTGAAAAGCTGGTGCCCTACAGTTATAGCTGGGAGAAAGGGCAGGGCTTTTTCTTCGCTCTGGGTTCCCGGGCGCTGTTTTACGCCACGACCTCGGGTTTCGGATCCCGACAGCGGGGGGCCCAGGGGATCTATTTCGCCTGTTGCTATCTTGAGAAGGATGCGGCGGGCGAGGGTGACGCTCTTTATTTAATCAAAACCTGGGGACCAAATATCCGGCTGCTGGACGCCCTGGCGGAGTTTTCCCGCAATCCCGCCGGCAGCCTCGATCTGGATGAGCAACTACGGGAATCCGCTCTGCTGGTTCTGGATGGTCTCGGGGAAGCGGGTTTTGCGGTGATCGCGCAACCGGAAAAGCTGGATTTGTCGGGCGGGGCGCAGGCCGGCGGGGCCCTGGTCGAGGACGAGGCTCTGCCCCGGAACTGGAGCCACAAGCTTTTGCCGGGAGCCGTTTTTTTCAGTTATTCCAATCGTGAGGGGGTGCCGCGCCGTTTTCTGCTGCCGCTGATGGTCCCCCCGGAACCGCTGCACCAAGGTCGGCATTCAACATGACGGAAAACGGGCCGGTTTACGCTCACAATGAACAAGGGTTTGCCCTGATCGCGGTTTTCTGGGTTTCCCTGCTGCTCAGCCTGCTGGCCCTGAACTACGCGACCACGGCTCGGCTCAATGCCGAGGCGGCTCGTAACCGCCGTTTGGGCGCCGAGTATGATTATCTGCTGGGGTCGGCGGTCAACAAGGGTTACCATGAATATCTCAAGTACCGGGCCAACCGCGCCCTGCTGGCGCAGAAGGCAGAGATTGAAGCGCTATGCGGCCGGCCTCTGGAACTCTGGTATCCGCGCTTTGAGCCCTGGCTTTGTGAACTGGAAGGCTTGCGGGTCGCAATTCGAATCAGTGGTGAGGCGGGCAAATTTCAGTTACGTAATCTGAGACCGGAGCTCTGGCGCCGGATCATCGAGGTCTGCGGCGTGACCGATGATGCCGCCCGGGATACGGTCGTCGATGCGATTCTGGATTGGATCGATGGCGACAGCCTGCAGCGTCTCAATGGCGCGGAGACCGATTATTACAAAGCTCAGGGTCTGGAATATGGTTGCAAGAACCGGGATATTGATGTTATAGACGAGCTTCTGTTGATCAAAGGCGTGGATTCAGGGCTCTTTTATGGAGAGGGAAAGCGTCCCGGTCTGGTTGATCTGCTTTCTCCCTACGGTCGCGCCGATAAAATCGATATCAACAGTTGCGCTCCGGCGGCCCTGGCCTTGGTCGAGGACTTGCCGGCGGAGGTGATTGACGCGATCGTCGCTTTCCGCGGCGGCGCGCCGATCACGAAGATGGCGGATCTGAGTGAAATCGTGCCGCCGGAATATTTCAGTCAGTTGCAGCGTTATTTCACGATCGCCGATTCCGAATACATCAGTGTCAGCGCGACCGAGTCAGGAGCCGGGGCCGAAGGCTTCGGCTGGTACCGGCGGATTTTTGCCGTCAATGAAAAAAAACCGTAGAGAGAATTCATGAATCTGCCCTGGCTGCCGGAAACCAAACTGCTTCTGTTTGAAGAGCGGCGCCTGCTTTATCTGCGGCTGCAGCGCGGTCTTGGGGGGCGGGTCCGGGTTTTGCAGCGTCTGGAATATGCGCTGGATCGTCCCGAGGCTCTGGAAACGGTGCTCGCCGCCTGGAAGAGCGCCTGTCGACCGCGTCAGGATGACCTTCTGCTTCTCGGGTTGCCGCTGGATCTTTTTACGATTGTGCATTTCAGCCTGCCCCTGGCCGCCGCGGAAAATCTGGACGATGCCGTCGGTTTTGAACTCATGCGGCATGTTCCTTTCGACCTGGGCGGTCTCAGCTGGCGTTACCGGGCCCACGAAGAAGAGGGGCGTTTGGCGATCTGCGCGATCCTGGCGGCCCGTTCCCGGGTGGAATTCTATCACACCATTTTCGCGCGCCAGGGACTGAACCTGTCCGCGATTTTTCCGGTGCTTTTTCTGGTGGCCTGGTTGTTGCGTGAGCCCGGTCTTTATCTGAGTGCAAGCGCTGGTTCTTTTGAGATGCTGCTTTTTGACGGTCGGGCGGCCTTGTTTCAGGCCTGGGAAAAAAATCAGGGGGATGAGGCCGGTCCGACCGCTTTTCTGTCCCGCAATCTGCCGCTGGCGGAAAACCGCGGCCAGGCTTTCGCAAAGGCCTATCTCTGGGCGGAGGCGGAAGCTCTGGCTTTAGGTCTGGAGGCGGCCCGGCCGGCCCTGACCCGGGTCGGGATCGGGGAGCTGCCGGAAACCCTGTGCCTTGATTGGGCCGAGTTTCCTTACAGCATCGACCTGATTTCTCCTCAGGTCATGCGGCGGCGGCGACTCTGGTTCAAGCTGGAGCTCGGGGCCGCGCTTTTTCTGGTGCTGGCCCTTACCGGCCAGCCCCTGGCGGTGCTGGCCGGTAAGCAGCGGCGGCTTGAGAAGCTGGAAAAGAAACTTGCCGTGGTGCAGCGCGAAGCCGATAAACTGGGCGGCCTGCGTCAGCAGAATCAGGAAAAGATCAACGCGATCGAGGCCCTGGCCGGGCTGGTGCGGGAGCAGGCGGTGAGCATCGTTTTATTGAAGGAGCTGACCGAGGTGATTCCGCTCGACGGCTGGCTCAGTGCGTTGGAAATCAGGGGACGCAAAATCAATCTGCAGGGGACGTCGGCCTCGGCCACCGCCGTGCTCAAGGCACTGGAAGACTCGCCGTTGTTTAAAGAGGTGCATTTTGATTCTCCCGTGGTCAAAAAAGGCAGCAGCGAAACCTTTAAGATCGTGGCGGAGCTGGAGTAGGCCGATGAAGGATTTAAGCTGGGTCGGGAATCTGATCAAACGGCGGGAGTTTCTGCTGGCCCTGGCCGCGGTCCTGTTTTTTCTGGTGATCGCGAAAGCCGGCTACGGTGTTTATCAGGCCCGGAGTCGGGCTCTGGACGATGAACTTGCCCTGAAACAGCTGCAGTACGAGAAACTCGCTCGCCTGGTGGCCCGGCAGCAGGAGTTTGTCGAATTGGATCAGGCGTTAAGCGGATTTTATCAACAGGTCAAGGAACGCCATCTGGTGCGGGGGGAGACCGCGACCCTAACGGATGTCCAGTTTCAGAATCTTCTTCAGACCCTGGCGCGGGAGAGCGCGATTGATGTGCGCTCTACCAAGGTCATGCCGGAGATCAGAAAAGATGGGGTCCGACTGCTGCGGCTACGGCTTAACTGTCGCGCCGAGATCGGAGCGATCAAGGATTTTCTGATTCGAATCAACAATGACGACAAGTTTATCTTTCTTCAGGCGTTTGAGATCAAAAACATCAGCAGCCGGGAAAAACGTTTTTACTACTTCAACGCGGAGATCACGGCGTTGACGGTGTAGGCCGGCAAGGCGCGGCGCGGTAGGCGCGCGGATGCCGCAAGGCTACCGGTCAAGCGGGTCGTTTTTTTTTGTGACAACCGACGGGGGTTGCGGGGCAATGATAAAATGGGTTCCATCGCGAGCCGGACTGACCTTGATCTTTCTCGGGCTGGGTTTGCTGGTACTGGTCTATGATCGCGCGACCTACAAGCAATATTCTTCCGGCGAGCCGGCTTTTGTGGCTCGGGACGGGGTTACCGGGGCGGCTTCGGCGGTGCAGACAACCCTGAAGGAGCTGGCTTCGAAGCTCGACAAAGTCAAGGTCGCGCCCGCCGATTATGAAGTTGTCGGCGAGAAAAACCTTTTTGAGCCCAAGCGCCAGGCCTGGCGCCCACCGGTCCCGGCCCCGGTGAGCGCGGACGAGAAACCTGAGCCCGCCGCCCCGGTCCCGGCGCCGGAGCGGCGGGATGTGATTCTCTACGGCACCTATCTGGCCGGCGCGAACCGGCAGGCCTTGCTGCATTTCAAGCGTTTTCGCGCCGGTAAAAGATTGCTGGCCGAGGGCCGGGAGGCCCGGGATGAAAAGGCCGGTCGCAGCCCGGCGCCGGCCTATACCCTGCTCAAGGTCGAGGCCCGCAAGGTGGTTTTGAAGGATGAGCGGGGCGCGGAGTTCGAGGTGGGGCTGTACGACAACAAACAGCGGCGACCGCTGACCACGGCGAATCAGGCCAATATTCAGGTCGAGGCCGCCGAGGTTGCGCCGGTCGCGGTATCGGCGGCGGGTGGCGCCGTTTCCGGGGCCGGGGCCGCTTCACGGCCGGTCCTGAGCGCCGGGGATATTCGGAAGCTGTCGATCGAGGAAAAGGACGCTCTGGTCAAGCAGGGCGAGCTTATCAAGCACAGTACCCCCTTTGGTCCGGTTTACAAAAAACCGGCCCGTAAATAGGGAAAGGGGTTTTTGTCAAGACATGGGCTTGTTCTTTTCAAACCGAAAATGAAGCCTGATCTCTAAAAAATGGTGGCTTTGATCAATCCCGGCGGATGCGGGATGGAGTGGGAACGGATGGAGATTGTTAAACGGAAAGGTTGGTTGCGAACCCTATTGCTGCTGGGTTGCGCGTTGTGGCTGGCTTCATGTACGATGTGGCGGTCGTCCGTGCGGGACGAAGCCCTGCCTCCGGGAGGCTTGTTGCAGGGGCGTCCGTCCCCGGGCCAGGCCGGCCAGACGGAAGCCTTTACTCTGGAGTCCGAGGTGCTTCCGGCGTCGGATGACGCCGCGGCCCTGTTGCAAAAACTCGAAGCCGAAGAGCTTGAACTCAACCGTCGCCTGAAGCGCTTTTCCGGCGTGGCGGCGGTCAGAACCACTTCCGGGGACGGCGGGCTCCCGGCCCAGGTTCAGGGCCGGGAGCCGGTCAGTCTTAATTTCGACGACGCCGATCTGGTTGAGGTTCTGCGTCTGTTCATGGAGATTCTGGGCGAAAACTACACCATCTACCAGGGGGTCGGCGGCAAGGTCACGCTGGAGGTGGCGGCCGAACTCAACCGCGAGGAGATTTTTGAGTTGTTGCGTGGGGTTCTGCGCATGAACGGGGCGGTCATGGCCCGGCGCGGACCGCTCTGGGAGGTGATGCCCCAGGCCGCCCTGCCGGCCGCGGCCGAGGCCGGGGAACTGCTGCTGCCCGGCGATTCGGAAAATGCTCGGGGCAAGGCGATTCGCGCCTTTCGGCTCAATTACCTGCCCGGAGCCCAGTTCGTCAATATCATCAAGCCCTATCTCAGCAAGGGGGCTCAGGTTTACGTTCATGATCCGAGCGGGGTCATACTGGTCTGTGATTACGATCATGTCCTGAGCAAGGTTGCGCGGCTGTTGTCCCTGTTTGATGTCAGCGTGCTGGCCGGGCTTGAACAGAAGGTTTATCTGCTGAAATATGTCGGCGCCGAGGATCTGATCAAGGAGCTTGAAACCCTGGCCGGCGCATACGGCCTGGCGGGGGGCAAGGAAAGCAATGTCAACGCCTCGGTGAGTTTTATCGCCCTGCCCCGAATTAACCTGATTCTGGCCTTGAGTCGGGACGCCGAATCCCTGGCCCTGGTCGATGAATGGGTGGCCGAACTCGATCGTGAGGTGCCGGTCCTAGCCCAGGATGCGACGAGCGAGGATATCTTCGTTCATTATATTCAGAACGGCGTGGCCGAGAATATCGTCGAGGTGCTCAAGGGGCTGTTTACCAAGAACGGGACGAAGAGTGCGACCGACCTGGATAAAAGCAAGGATAAGCCGCAGCCGCTCGGCAAGACCCTGCTCGATAATCAGCGCCAGAATGAGGAGCGGGCACAGAAGTTGCAAACAACTTCACCCGGGGCGATTAGCGGCAGTCTCGAAGGGGAGGTGACCTTTGTGGTGGATAAAACCACCAACTCGATCCTGGTCAAGGCGACCGGCGGCGATTATCGTAAAATTAAGCCGGTTATCGAAAAGCTCGATATCTATCCGAAGCAGGTGCTGATCGAGGTGACGATCGCCGAGGTCAAGCTCGATGAAACCAATAAATTGGGTATTGAGTGGAGCTACCTGATGAAGGGCTTGACCGGGGCCAAGGCCACCGGAAATCTGGGGATTGATTCCGGGCTGGGCCTGGTCAGCGGCAGCGGTGACACCCTGATCGGTTCGGGCTTGAGCTTTCTGGTGGAAAATTCCGGTCGTTTCAAGGCCATTGTTCGGGCGCTGGCCGACGACAACCGGGTCAATATCCTTTCGGCCCCGCAGATTCTGGCATCCGACGGCGAGACCGCCAGGATCGATGTCGGCGAGGACGTGCCGACCGTGACCTCGAGCTATCGCACCACCGATTCCGGCTCCACGGCCCAGACCACCGATACCACCATTCAGTATCGCAACGTCGGCATCATCCTGACCGTGACCCCGCATATCAACGACAACGGCATGGTGCGCATGGAGATTAACCAGGAGGTCAGCCAGCTTTCAACCAAGACCATCGAGGGCATCAATTCCCCGATCTTTTCCCAGCGGGTGGCCGAAAGCATTCTCTCCGTGGCCGACGGTCAGACCGTGGTCATCGCCGGCCTGATTCAGCAGAGTCGCAGCGATAATTACAGCGGCCTGCCCTGGCTGGCCCGGGTGCCCGGACTGCGCTACCTGGTCGGCTATAAAGGCAGGGAGTTTCACAGTGTCGAACTGATGTTTTTCATCACGCCGCATGTCATTCTGCAGGAAGAGGACTCGGTTTTTGTCAGTCGGCCCTTTCTTCGGCGCCTGGAAGAGGTCAAGAAAAACTTTCGTTAACAGGGCCTGGCGGTAAATAAACCCGGCTTCAGAGCAAGTTTTTTGTTTAGCTTAAGGATTCCTAATAAATTCGGGAAAAATAGCTTGACAAATAAATTGCAGGTCGTATAGTATAACGTTCTATAATCGTTCAATAGTCGGTAGCAGGGTGATGCCAAACGGCCCGCTGGCTGACCCGAAGACCCTCCGAGCCGTTAACTTAAGTTTTTCGAGGATGCGTAGCTTGGGGAAAGACGAAAGGAGGTGGGGTTAAAGTTAGGATAATCTGAAGGTTGGTGTCGCGGGGTCAAAGATCACCCCTGAAACGTTTTGGTAATTTTATAGGTTCTATTTTTATTTCAAAGGATTTGCCGCAAGCTGGGTGAATCAACAACTAACAATGGAGGAAGCAAATGAGGAAGAGTAGTTTGATTTTGTTGCTGGCCATGGCCTTCGTGCTGACGACCGTGGTTTCAGGTTTCAGCTCGAGCGTCATCGATGGGCCTTGCAAGGAGCTCTGCACCAAGCACTGGGGCTATAATCTCTATATCGATAGTAAATATGAATGTGGTGTTCCGACCCAGGATGATCCGGGAAATATCGGTTGTCCCGAGTGTCCGCTGTTCGACTACGAGTCGTCCGAGGGCTACTGCACCAGTGAATACACTGGCTCCTATTATAATGCCGCCGGGATCGTTTTCAAGGTCTGTGACTGCCCCGACGTCACCTTTTCAACCACCAAGAGCTACGGCATCAAGCTGGAGATCATG
>DSCM01000079.1 GCA_011049115.1 Pseudomonadota bacterium | reverse complement strand
TAAGCGAAGCGTGAACAGGCTCCCTTGCGATGCAATATGGTCCGTAGTGCCAACACTTTTTTTATATGCTTTATTATGCCGAAATAATTAAATTATTTTTTAGCAACTGTAGAAGATGAGCCAGACCTGCTGCAACTGTTCCTTGTCGCCCGTCAGCGGGGCGATGGTTGCGTCGAGTGCCTGAATGATTCGTATCCGGTTCAGGAAAAAGGCATGTTCAACCAGGGCGATGACTTCCCTGATGGATGCATTGACGTCCACCTTTTCCCTGACAGAGTGGGAATGCCGCGAAAAACCAAGCAGATCAGAGACGATCTTCCGGCAAGCCTTGGCTTGCTTTTCAATAATCTTCAGATTTTCCCGGAGTTCTGCGTCATTGACATCATCCAGCATCAACTGGCTGTAGCCGAGGATAACCCCTAAGGGAGTGTTGATTTCGTGGGCCACGCCCCCGGCTAGCCGCCCCAGGCCCTCCATCTTCTGCGACTGGACAAGCTGCTCCTGGAATTGTTTGAGCATGGTAATGTCCCTGGCGGTCAAAAGAAGGCCGATGATACTGTTGTCCTGATCATAGACGGGAACCTTGACCACGTGGAACCATTTCCGGCCGTCAGGCCGTTCGAAGGTGATTTCCTTGACCAGGGGATGCCCGGTTATGAGTATCTGCTTGTCTTCATGAAAAGTCAGATCAGCCTGATGCTCCGGGAACAGGTCAAAATCCGTCTTGCCGATGACATCCTTCTCCTGGAAGCCGAAATATTCGCAGAAAGCCTTGCCGGCAAAGGTATAGGTCAGATCCCTGTCCTGCAGGGTGATGAAGTCGGGCGTCACATCCATGATCGTTTTGAGCAGACGCTGCTGCTTGCCGATGGTTTTCTCCCGTTCGGTCAGCTCTTCAATGTGGTTTTTAACCGTAACGGCCATGACATCGAACGCTTCGGCCAGGTCCTGGAGTTCATCCCCGAAATTATGTTTGAAGACAGGACAGTTCCGGCAGCTCTCGATTTTGAATGGATATTCTTTGCCGTTGCAATCGGGGCACAGGGTTCCGGGCAGATACCAGCAGCGGCGCCGGGTGTCGCCGTAAGCCGGACATTCTTTCTTCTCGCACCTGGTGATTTCCCAGCAGTTTTTCTCCAGAGAAAAACCTGCTTGAACATCGAGATTGCCCTTGACGATTTCTTCCGCCGATTTCCGCAGCCGGTTGAGGCGAAACGTGACCGTACGGGAAAACCAGAGCGCCAGGACTATCCCCAGGCTCACGACCCCGAGAGTGGTGATCAGGCTGATTGCCTGCTGCCGGTGTATCTGGGCGTCCAGGTCGCTTCGAGAGAGGCCCAGGCGAACACTGCCCAGGTTCTTGTCCCCGAGGACAATCCTGGCCTTGAAATCATATATGCGTCCCCGTTCGGTAGCCAGCAGCAAGGGCTTGGAATTTCGGCTGTCCAGATTGACCTGCAGCAGATCAATGGGAAAGCCGCCGGTAAAAGTATGGGCCAGGATGTTGTTGCTGGCATCGAGCAGGAAAATATACATGACGTCGTCATACTGACTGTGGACATTGTCGATGAGGTTTTTCATCTGGAGAAGATCCATGGCCAGCAGGGGTTCACCGAGGCGAAAGGACAGACCTGACGTCAAGGCCATCCCCCTCTTTTTTCCCTCCTCGAGCAGGGCCTTTGAGGACATGGCGGAGAGGATGAGCCCGATACTCAGGCCGCAAACGACGAGCATCAGGGTTACCCCCAAAGTGATCTTGGTCCTGAACCGCAGACTGTGATGAATTTTCCTGAGATACTTAGTACATTAGTTCACAAATACAGTGACGTATAAAATGTCATGCTGCAAGCTTCAACTGAGTATGGAAATCAAGCTTTTCCATCAATTTATTCAAATCCTCCCGGGTGAATTTCCACTCG
>DSCM01000078.1 GCA_011049115.1 Pseudomonadota bacterium | reverse complement strand
GTGCCGGGAAAACGTCGGCGGCTGCGTTTCGCTCCCTTGCAGATAGCGCTGATCCGGCCTCGGCGCCAGCTGAAAAGGGTGATGATCAGATCGCTTTCGCCGAAATCGGTTCGGCTGATTATGAAGGCACTGTCTTTGACGCGGGGCATGATCTTGTGAAAATAAAGGTCAAAAGAAAAATTTCAGAAAAAGAGTGGCAGTGCCCATGTAAATAAGAATCCCGATAATGTCGTTACTGGTTGTCACGAAAGGGCCCGAAGCGATCGCCGGATCAATGGCCATTTTATGAAAAAAGGACGGCGCGAAGGCGCCCATGGTCGCCGCGACCGTCATGGAGGCGGACATGGCGACGGCGACCACCAGGCCGATCATCGGGTCGTGATGCCAGACCAGGGCGACGATGCCGACCAGCAGGCCGCAGACCAGACCCATCAGAATGCCGATGCGGGCTTCCCTCCAGATAACCCGGCTGATGGTTTCCATCGTGACTCGGCCGGTGGCCAGGCCCCGGACGATAATCAGGGATGACTGGGTGCCGACATTGCCGCCCATGCCGGTGATGACCGGAATAAAGGTCACCAGGCTCAGGGAGGCCTCCAGAGTCAACTTAAAAAGCCACATGAAATAGCCGGTGATGATGCCTCCCAGCAGGGTGATTAAGAGCCAGGGCAGACGGATGCGGGAGATCTTCCAGATGTTGTCGGCGTAGACAATCTCCATGGAGTCGGTACCGGCCATGCGGAAAATATCTTCGGTCGCTTCCTGGCGGATGACGTCGATGATATCGTCAACCGTGATGATCCCGACCAGGTTGCCGTTTTCATCGACCACCGGAATCGCCAGAATGTTGTAGCGTTCAACCAGCTGGGCGACCAGTTCCTGATCGGTGTGAATGTCGACTTTAACGACATTCGTGTTCATGATTTCTTTCAGCTGCCGGTCCGGCTGAGTCAGAATCAGCTTGCGCAGAGAGACGATTCCGGTCAGCCGGCCCAGGGGATCGGTGACGTAGATGTAGAAAACGGTTTCCGCTTCCTCACCCCTTCTTCTGATGATTTCAATGGCTTCGGTCGCGGTGGTCGCTTCCCTCAGGGCGAAGAACTCGGTGGTCATGATGCGCCCGGCGCTGTCTTCGGGATAGCTCAGCAGGGTTTCGACATCCTGGGATTCAATGGCACCGAGCTGGTCAAGAATCTGCCGGGCGAACTCTTCCGGCAGCTTGGAGATGATCTCGGCCCGGTCGTCATCCGACATCTCTTTGAAAACCCGGCCCAGTCGTTCCTTTGACAGCACCTGCATCAGGGGCATCGCGAGTTGAATGTCGAGCTCGCTTAAGGTTTCGGCCGCCTTGGCGGGATCATTGATCTGACGGAAAAGGGCCAGCCGGGTATCGGCGTCGAGTTCCCGCATGGCCAGGGAAATATCGGCCGGGTAGAGTTTTTCGATGACCTTCTGAATATTATGCCAGGCTTCACGCTGGATAAGCCGCCGGATGGTGTCGGCCATCAGGCTCTGGCGATTGGGTGCTTTATGCATGAGTACCAACTTTTTTTAGAATCCGAGACTTCAGATTCCGTCTCTTCTAACAGATAAATCTGAGGTTGACAAGTTATAGTCGGGTGGCGGTAGTCAGAGCTGGTGGAAGGGCTTTTTTACGGAATGGCCTTGACCGCGATCTTAAGCAGTTCGAGGAGTTTGTCAACCCTGATAGTGTCGGCAATTTTTCGGTAATCCCGGGGGGTTATGGGCCGATCTGCGAAATACGGCACTTCCCCCAGAACCGTAACCGGATCAAATTCCTGTAACTGGGAAAGAAAGCCCTTCTCGGCGATTCCCGGGCTTGGGTTCAGGTGATTGATGATGAGCCCGGCGGGGTTGATGCCTTCCCGGCGCAGGCGCTCGAGGGTGAGCAGGGTGTGGTTGATGGCGCCGAGGGAGCTTCTGCAGACCACCAGCACCGGCAGGTTGAGCGCTTTGATCAGATCAAGGACCAGGTAATCGGGGCAAAGCGGAGCCAGCAGGCCGCCGGCGCCCTCAACCAGGGTGAAACACGTGGGTTCAAGGCGTTTTCTGACCCAGTCGCTGAGTTCCTGACCGGAAAGTTTCCGCCCCTCGCGGCGGGCCGCCAGCAGGGGCGAGAGCGCTTCCCTGAAGGTGAAAGGCGCGATTTCCGTAAGTGCCTGCGGCAGCTCACCGGCCTTTTTGACGATCGCGGCATCGGAGCGTTCTTCGAGATAAAGCCGGTCCGGAATACCGCTTTCCACCGGTTTCAGGTAGCTGAAGGAGATCTCTTTCTGTCGCAGGGCACAGGCCAGGGCGGCGGAAACCATGGTTTTGCCGACACCGGTATCGGTGCCGGTGATGAAGAGGCCGTTTTGCAAGTTGTTTTCCCGTTTCAGAGCCGGCCGGATTCTTTCCGGAGCCAGAGACCAGGATGGCCGCGCTTCAAATCAGGCATTGACGATTTCCAGTTCCGGAAAAAAATAGCTGATTTCCGTGCAGGCGGTTTCCGGAGCATCTGAACCGTGGACCGCGTTCTTTTCAATATCCGTGGCGAACCGTTTGCGCAGGGTGCCTTCGGCGGCCTCGGCCGGATTCGTGGCCCCCATCAGCTCGCGGTTTTTGCTGATGGCGTGTTCGCCGCTCAGAACCATGACCACGGCCGGACCCGAAGACATGAAGTCGGTCAGGCTGTCGAAAAAGGGACGTTTCTGATGCACGGCATAAAAACCCTGGGCCTCGCGTTTGCTCATATGAATCATTTTCAGGGCCGCGATTTTTAAACCGTTGGCGGCGAAGCTGTCGATAATCTGGCCGATTACCCCTTTGGCAACGGCATCGGGTTTAATAATTGATAAAGTTCTTTCGATCATGCTGTACATCCTTTTTGATTTTTGTTAGGGTTGGCAATTTTGATTTGCTGGAAGGTGATAAATCAGATTCAATGGCGACCGTGGTCAAGCCGGGGCTGCTTTACGTTATCATCAGCGGTTTGTCAATCTTTTTGTCGGATAAATTCATGTTTAAATTTTCTCTTGAAGCCGTTCTCAAACAGCGCCGTTTCCGGGAACAAGAGGCGGCTCGCGGTTTGGCCGAGGTCACCAGAAAGATTCAGCTTGAGCATGAAAAGCTTAAGCTTTTGTCGGCGCGGCAGCAAGCCGTGCGGCAGGCGAATCTGCTTGCCGGTGAAAACGGTTTGCCGGCCCCCGAGGTGGAGTTGGCTCGTTTCTCCGAGGTCGGATTGATGCGTGAGCTGGATTTGCTGCGCCAGACCCTGTGTGAGCTGGAAAAGAACAAGCTGTTGCGGGCGCAATCATTGCGGGCCAGAATCAAGGAACGCCGGGTTTTGGAGCGGGTCAGGGAACGGCATCTGGAGGAGTATCGACGGGAACAGGTCCGAAAAGAGCTGCACGAGCTGAATGAGATAGCGGTGCTTCGAAGTCGGGCGCCCGAAAAATAGGGGTTTGCGGTTTTGTCCGGGGACCGCTGTCCGGCGCCGGACAGCGTTGCTTCGCACCGTTTTCAGCGGAAATAAATTTCCCTTTTACTTGACATGCGCGGGGTACTGGTTTAATTTGCAGCGCCTTTCGTGGCGGTTTTTTATATCTTTACCGGCCTTGGGCCGCAGCAGGAGTCTGATATGTTACAAGCATCCGATGGCGATAAGCGTCATGGCCTGATAATTATCAATACGGGGCATGGCAAGGGAAAGACCACTGCCGCTTTGGGGACCGTGTTTCGTGCTCTGGGGCAGGGTTTCAAAGTGGCCATGGTTCAATTCATTAAAGGCGGTTGGCGTTATGGTGAGCTCAATGCCGCCGAGAAATTTGACAATTTCACCCTGGAACCGATGGGTCAGGGCTTTCTCAAACTGGGCGAGGGCGAGCCGGCCGCTGAAGATTGTGCCCTGGCCGAAAAAACCTGGGCCCATTGCGAGCAAAAAATTTTAAGCGGAGAATATGATCTGGTGGTTTGCGATGAGGTTAATTACGCCCTGAGTTACGGGATTCTGCCGGTTAACCGGGTGCTTGAGACCTTGGCCCGCAAGCCGCCCCGGGTGCATGTCATGCTGACCGGTCGGGATGCTCCCGAGGCTTTGATCGAGGCGGCGGATCTGGTTACGGAAATGCGTGAGATCAAACATCCTTACCGCAAAGGCATCAAGGCGCAACGGGGAATTGAGTTCTGATGGGGTCGGTGGCCGGATATCTGGGCTATGTCAATTATCGCGAACCCTGGCTCGGCAAGGCGCTTGATTATCTGCTCGGCGCCGCCCGGCAGGGTGCCGAGCGCCTGGAGATAACCATGCCGGAAGGTTCGACCGCGGCCGGCCTGGTTCATGACGGCCGCTCCCGGCTTTCCCGCTATGCCTCGCTTTTCTGGGGCACCCCGTTGCAGGTTGAAGTGCTGACCCGAGCGGTTGCCGGACCTGAACTAACCCTTTTCCCGGTGGCTAATTCAAAACTCTGGAACCAGATAGTTTTTTTCCTGCCCCTGGATGGTACGGTTTGTCAGGACCTGTTGGCCAGGGGGGTTGCGGCTCTGGTGATCGGTAAAAAGGAATACCGGCAGTTGCAGCAAGACTATGATCATACCGCCGGCCGCGAGGTTCAGGCCGCTCGACTGCGGGAGCTGGGGGCTGAATTTTTTGTTGCCGCCGATCTGCCGGAGATGATCGACCGGGTGGTGCCTCGGGCCCGGCAGCGGCTTGGCATCGTCCATCTGGTTTCTTTGTGCCGGGAAGAGCGTGAACTGCTGGCGCTTGACTATGCCTGTCTGCGAATCAAGGATTTTGGTTCTCCTGTTCATGAAGGCCCCCTGCAGCTGCGTTCTTTGCTCGGGCGGCTGCATGCGGTTTTCCCCGGCCAGTTTTGTGTCGGCCTGTCCCTGGTGCATTTGCTTGCTTCCTGAAGGAAAAACGACGATGTTTTCAGATGGTTATATTTTGTCTTACCTCTCGCCGTCCGCTTGGTGCGGTAACGGGCGAGGTCTCGCCGCCGGCGCGGCTGCGGTCAGCTGATGGCGGTTTTTTTTCGCGTCTGCCGGTCGGTGTTGTGGGTTTTCTTGCTGCTGTCGTTGCCTTTCGTGGCGGCGGCGCGAACGGTTACCGATGAGAGCGGGACTCAGGTTGAGCTTCCGGACGAGGCCCGGCGTCTGCTGCCCTTGACCCCGGGGCTGGCGGAAATCCTGTTCGCGCTTGGACTGGATGAGCGGATTGTCGGGGTGACCGAGTTCGTCAGTCATCCGCCGGCCGCGCGGGAAAAACCGAAGATCGGCAGTTTTTATAATCCCAGTCTGGAAAAGATTCTCGCATTGGCGCCGGATTTGGTTCTGGCCGGCAGCGAACATCAGGATGACAAGGTCTGTGCCGCCCTGGAGAAATTTTCGATTCCGGTTTATCGCAGTCACCCGGTTGATCTCAACAGCATCTACCGCTCGATCAGTAATCTGGGCGAAATTACCGGAACCCTGCCTCGGGCTCAGGAAATCATTCTGCAAATGAAAAGAAAGGTCGCCGAGGTTGAACGGCGGGTTGCCGGTCGGCCGCGCAAGCGGGTTTTTTATCAGGTCGGGGTTGATCCAATTGTCACGGTCAATCACACGACCTTTGCCGCCGACCTGATACATCGAGCCGGCGGCATTCTGGTGACCGCCGCAAACCCGGTGCGTTATCCGGTGTACGCGTTTGAAAAGGTGATTGTCGACGCTCCCGAAGTCATCATTATTTCTTCGATGTCGCCCAATACCAATTATCAGCGCTTTCGCCAGAGCTGGCTGCGCTGGAGTACGATTCCCGCCGTGCGCAACGGGGCGATTTATGTCATTGATTCAGACATGGTGGATCGCCCCTCACCCCGCATTGTCGACGGTCTTGTCCGCCTGGCCGGGTTTATCCATCCCTGATCGTTTTTCAGGTCGGTGGTCTGAATCTCTACGAGGACCGGCTCTTGCCCGGTAACCCTGATTTTTTACGAGCGTCTTATGATTGATGAAAAAAAAGCCAATGAAGAACAAGGGATCACGGATCGCAGTTATCTGGTCTGTGAAAAATATGGGGATCTTCTGGAGGTTCGGGAAGGACTTGCCTGTAAACACCTCAAAGAGACCTGTAAATATCGTCTCACCTGTCCGATCTATCTGATTGGAGAGAATGAAAAATAACGGAAATCTATATGTCAGCTAAGCTGTTGATGTTGCAGGGAACCGGCTCAAGCGTCGGGAAAAGCGCCTTGGTTGCCGGTCTCTGTCGTCTTTATCGGCAACGTGGTTTCAGGGTCGCGCCTTTTAAAGCCCAGAATATGGCCCTGAATTCATTCATTACCCCGCAGGGAGGTGAAATCGGGCGAGCCCAGGCGGTTCAGGCCGAGGCCTGCGGTCTTGAGCCTCATGTCGATATGAACCCGGTTCTGATCAAGCCCAACAGCGATGTCGGGGCCCAGGTTATTATTCACGGCCGGGTGGTGGGCAATATGTCGGCGGCGGTGTACCATGCTTATAAGGAAACGGCCTGGCAGGCGGTGGCCGCGAGTCTCGCCCGGCTGCGCCGGGAGTATGAACTGGTGATTATCGAGGGCGCCGGCAGCCCGGCGGAAATCAATCTGCGCGACCAGGATATTGTCAACATGGGCCTGGCCCTGCGGGTCAACGCCCCCGTTCTGTTGATCGGCGATATCGACAAGGGAGGAGTTTTCGCCGCCCTGCTCGGAACCCTGGCCTTACTCGAACCGGCGGAACGGGATCTGATCAAGGCATTTATTGTCAATAAATTTCGTGGTGACGCCGCGCTGCTCACTCCCGGTCTGGAGATGATCACGGCTCGTTGCGGAACGCCTTTTGCCGGAGTCGTGCCCTGGTTCGGCTCGGATATCTACTTGCCCGAAGAGGATGGGGTCGCTCTTGAGCAAAAAAACCAGGCCGGCCCGCAAAAGTCCGATTGTCAGCACCGCCTGGCGATTGCCGTGATCCGTCTGCCCCACATCTCCAATTTTACGGATTTTGACCCGCTTCGGCATGAAGCCGGAGTTTTCCTTCGCTATCTGGAACCGCATGAATCCCTCGTTGGTTTTCATCTGGTGATTCTTCCCGGCAGCAAGAATACGATTGCCGACCTGCAGGCTCTCACCCAGGTTGATTTTTCTCGGCGTCTGCGGGCCTTCGCCGCCGCGGGCGGGGCCGTGGTCGGCATCTGCGGCGGTTATCAGATGCTTGGGCGCAGCTTGCGTGATCCTCAGATGGTGGAATCGGGTTGCGGTGAAGTCGAGGGTTTCGGCCTGCTGCCGATCGTCACCGAGATGTTTCCGGAAAAGGTGACGGTGCAATGTCGCGCCCGGGTTTGTTCCGCCTTTCTCGGTGACGGTTTGGAAGTCAGCGGTTATGAAATTCATCAGGGACGGACGGAGGCGGTGGCGGAGGCTGAAACTTTGCTTGCGGTCAGCGAGAAAGGCGGGCGCCGTTATAGTGACGGCCATGTCGCGGCCCAAGGTCTGATCTGGGGTAGTTACATGCATGGCATCTTTGATGATGACGCTTTTCGCGGCGCTTATCTGGCATGGTTGCAAAGTCATTTCCTCCCGGCGGAGAATGGTTGTTCGGGGGCTTCGCCGGCGGCAATCTCTTATCGGCAACGCAAGGAACAAGGGCTTGATGCGCTGGCCGAGCATCTGCAGCAGTCCCTTGATCTGCGAATGATCGATGGGTTCGCGGGTTTTTGAAGATGTCCTTCAATCAGCGCCGCCTGCCGGCCCTGTTTTACTGTCTGCTGCTTTTACTGCTGCTTTGTCTGATGGTGGTAATTGCCGCCGTGGTCGGGGCGGCCTGTTTGCCGCTTGCGAGCGTCGGGCAGGTGGTTGCCGACCTGTTCAGCTTTTCCTCCGCCGCCGGTCTTGACGCCGGGGATGCCGCCGCCCGGCTGATCATCATGGAAGTCCGCCTGCCGCGAATCATGACCTCGATGCTGGTCGGCGCCGGGCTGGGCGTGGCCGGAGTCGTTTTTCAGGGTTTGTTGCTTAATCCGCTGGCCGATCCTTTCACCATCGGAGTTTCCGCCGGCGCGGCGTTCGGGGCTACGCTGGCGATCATGCTTTCTTCATTTCTGCCTTCACTGGCCTTTGTCCTGGGGCCGTTTATGGTGCCCTGGTTCGCCTTTACCGGCGCCTTGTTTTCCCTGGTGCTGGTCTATTACATTGCCCGCAACCGGGGGCGGGTCATGCCGGAGAGCATGATTCTGGCGGGGGTTATTGTCGCTTCTTTTTTGTCCGCCTTGATCAGCTTCATGAAAAGCATCGCCGGAGAAAAACTGGCTTCCGTGGTTTTCTGGATTATGGGTGGTTTTTCCGGAGCTCTCTGGTCCCAGGTCTGGCTGCTGCTGCCCTATGTTTTTCTCTGTCTGCTGATTCTGCAGGCCCACGCCGGAGCCCTGAATATTATGGCCATGGGCGATACCACGGCGCTGCAGCTTGGGGTTGAGGTCTTTCGTGTTCGGCGCCGCCTGCTGCTGGTGGCTTCCTTGTTGACGGCGGCGGTCGTGTCGGTCAGCGGCGTGATCGGGTTTGTCGGGTTGGTGGTTCCGCATATCAATCGCCTGCTGCTCGGTCCCGATCATCGCCGCCTGCTGCCGGCCTCGGCCCTGGCCGGGGGATTGGTGCTGGTGGCGGCCGATACTCTGGCCCGGACCGTGGCCGGAGCCACGGAAATTCCGGTCGGGGTCGTGACCGCGCTTCTCGGCGCGCCTTTTTTCTGCATTATCTTTAAGAAGAAATTTCATGATGAGTGATGATTTGCGGAATTCGGCTGCGGAGGACCGCCCGCGCCTGCCGCCCAACACCTGGCAGCCTCTGCTTGAGGTCAGCGGCCTGAGCTGCGGCTATGGCGAGCAGAGGGTGCTTGAGAATCTCAATTTCAGTCTCTGGCCCGGTTTTTTCTGTGGCATCCTGGGGCCTAACGGTTGCGGTAAATCAACCCTGATCAATACCATCTGCCGGGTCAATGAACCCTTGGCCGGCTCCCTGCGGTTTTCCGGGCAAGATTTAAGCCGGATCTCGCGCCGGGATTTGGCCGCGAAAATCGCGGTGGTGCCGCAGGAAACTCATGTCTCCTTTCCCTTTAAGGTCCGTGAAATTGTGGCCATGGGTCGCAATCCTCATCTTTCCGGGCTTTTTGGCAGCGGTTACGATCTTGACCATGAAAAGGTGGACGAAGCCCTGAAGATTACCGGCATCAGTCATCTGGGCGAGCGGCCGATCAATCGTTTAAGCGGGGGTGAGCGTCAGCTGGTGCTGCTGGCCCGGGCCCTGGCGCAGGACCCACAGCTGTTGCTGCTGGATGAACCGACCTCTAATCTCGATATCAGCCATGCGGTCGGTATCCTGCGTCTGGTCGCCGCTCGAGTCAGAGAATATAAAATGGCGGCCCTGGCAGTTTTTCATGATCTTAATCTGGCCTGTGTTTTCGCGGATTATCTTTTTCTGGTCAAAGATGGGAGGATTCGTTATCAGGGGGAGACACGAGAGGTTATTACCGAGGAGATTCTGGCGGAGTTGTACGAACTGCCGTTGCAGGTCTACAGTCCGCCGGGATGCGGACGTCCTCAGGTGATGGTACTGGGTTGAGGCTTTATTCCTCGCCGTTCATTTGCCGTCAGGTACGGGCGCGGATAAAACCCGTTTAGCTCTCGCGGAAGCATTCCCGCCGCAGCCTTCAGTGGGGCCAGGGATTTTCCGGTAAATCCCGGCTGCCGCCGGCAAGAAAGCCGGCCGCCATTTTTCGGCCGGGACTTTCGTTGCTGGTTGTGTCAGGCGTGGTCTGCCACCACAGGGTCGCGACCTCGGCGGCCTTGAGATGTTTGGCCGGGGTCGCCGGCAGATAGGTTTCCGGATCTTTGTCGGTCTTGCGCACGAGGCCGGCGGCAAGGAGCTGTTTTAAAACTCCGGTCGTCGCCGCCGAGGAAGCGCCGGTAGCGGCGCTCAGGTCATCAAGGTCGGGCTCGCGGCGCCGGTTGAAACCGTCATAGATTGCATTGAGCAGGTCAAAGGTCAAAGCCAAGCTGGTTCCCGGTTCCAGCCGGGCGCCGCTGATCTGGTCGCGGCGGAAATGCTGAGTTGTGAAGGCGATCTCGGCTCCGATGAAAAACACCAGCCAGGCCGAGTGCAGCCAGAGCAGAAAAAGCGGGACGGTGGCGAAGGAACCGTAAATGGTGTTGTACTTGGCAACTCCGATCTGCATAAAAATAAAAAACTTTTGCAACAGCACCAGCCCCAGGGCTCCGGCCAGTCCGCCGATCCAGGCGGCCCCGGCCCGGACCTTGGTGTTGGGCAGGAAAAGGTAGAAGATTACAAACGTCGCGGTCAGCAGTAACAACGGCGCCAGTTTAAAAAAGCAAGCCTGCATCCAGGCGAGCGGAAAAAAGATTTCGAGGCGTTGGCTGATGGCCGGGGTGTTGAGCATGGTGGTGGCCCCGATTCCGAGATTGACGGCCAGGGGACAGATGATCAAGAGCGCCATGTAATTGATGACCTTACGCCCGGCGCTGCGGCTTTTTTCGACCTTCCAGATGGCGTTCATGGCTTCTTCGATGCCGTTGATGACGATCAGGACGGTAATCAGTAAAAGAAAAGTGCCGATTGCCCCCAGGGCCGCGAAATTGGTGCGGTCGACATAGTCGAAAACCTTGTTCACGGCATCGTTGAGATGGGCGCTGAAATCTTTAGCCTTTTCCGCAGGGGGGGCTAAGGGGTCGGTCTGCGGTTTTGTGGCGGGGTCGTCAGGGGAACTCCTTGGCTCGGTTTGAACCGGGGCGGCGGGCGGGTTTTTAAAAGGGATAACCTCGCTTTTCTGCATTTCTCCGGAAAGATTGTCGATCAGGCGGTAGGCGGCTTCGCGCATCTGGTCGCCGGCGCCCATGCCTTTCAGAACGGCGGTGCTTAAAGCCAGCATCGGGACCAGGGAAAGGACGACCGAATAGGTCAGGGCGGCGGCCCGCAGATTGATCCGGTCGCGTTGATACTCGCGTAACAGGATCGACAGAAAACGGACGGCGTGAAAACAGAATCCGGTGGCTTTGGGAGAAGCATCGCGGCGGTTTAAGCCGAAGCGGCTTTTGGTTCGGGAAAGATTCATTTTTCGCCCTTTTGCCAAGATGTTTTTTAAGCTTGGACAGCCATTATCAACATATCGCATGAGCTGTATTTCTTCAACCTAAAATCAAAATAAGTGGGGATATGCATCATCGCTATGACATAATTGTGGTCGGCGCCGGTCATGCCGGTTGCGAAGCGGCCCTGGCGGCGGCGCGGATGGGTTTGCAGGTCCTGGTGTTCTGTCTCAATCTTGACACCGTCGCCCAGATGTCCTGTAATCCGGCCATCGGCGGCCTGGCCAAAGGTCATCTGGTCAAGGAAATTGACGCCCTGGGTGGAGCCATGGCCAGGATTACCGATCACTGCGGGATTCAGTTCCGGACCTTGAATACCTCCCGGGGGCCGGCGGTGCAGGGCACCAGGGTTCAGTGTGATAAACTGCTTTATCATCGGGCTATGAAACATGAGCTTGAGAAACAACCCGGAATCGAATTGCGTCAGGCAATGATCGAGCGGCTGTTGGTGCGATCCGGGCGGGTGATCGGGGTGCGGGATGAAACCGGTTTTGAGCATTTCGCCGCCGCCGTCATCGTGACCACCGGAACCTTTCTGAACGGACTTATTCATATCGGCCGCTTTCGTCAGGAAGCCGGTCGTACCGGGGAATTCGCGGCCCGGGCCCTGGCCCTTGATCTGCAGGCGGCGGGATTTAAAATGGGCCGGATGAAAACCGGGACTCCGCCGCGCATGCTTCGCCGTTCCATAGATTTCAGCCGTCTCGAACGTCAGGACGGCAATCCTGAGCCCCAGCCTTTTTCCGTATTGAGCCCTGCCGTCCGGCAACCCCAGTTACCCTGTCACCTGACCCGGACTACGGCCCAAACCCATGCTCTGATGCGTCGTCATCTTGATCAGTCACCGCTTTATAACGGTACGATTCAAGGGGTCAGCGCGCGTTATTGTCCTTCGCTTGAGGATAAGATCGTCAAGTTTCCGCATCATGAGAGCCACCAGGTCACCATTGAGCCGGAGGGCTATGAGACCGAGGAGGTCTACGTTAAGGGGCTTGGCAATTGTCTGCCGGTGGCGATTCAGCAGGAGCTTTTTCATACCGTACCCGGGCTTGAAGACGCGGTCGTCATGCGTCCGGCTTATGCGATTGAATATGATTTTATTGACCCGACCCAGCTTGGCCCCACGCTGGAAAGCAAAAAAATTGCCGGACTCTATCTGGCGGGTCAGATCAACGGCACCTCCGGTTACGAGGAAGCGGCGGCGCAGGGCCTGATCGCGGGAATTAACGCGGCTTGCGGGGTTAAACGGCTTGAACCTCTGCTCCTGGATCGTGGTGAATCTTATGCCGCGGTCATGATTGATGATCTGATCACGCGCGGAACCCGGGAACCTTATCGGATGTTTACCTCGAGAGCTGAATATCGTCTGCTTCTGCGGGAGGATAACGCCGATCTGAGGCTGACCGAGAAAGCTTTTTCTTTGGGTCTGGTCAGCGCAAAACAGATGGAGATGACCCGGGAAAAGAAGGCCTTGACCGAATTCGGGAAACAGAGTCTGGGCGCGATTCGCATTCGGCCCCAAGAGGCGGTCGCCGCTTTGGGGGCGTTGGGAATGGAACCCCTGAAACAGGCGCTTCCGGCCCTGGAATTATTGAAACGGCCGCAGGTAGACTGGTCCACCCTGGCCTCCTGCTCGCGGGAAGTGGCGGAGCTGGGCCTGCGTCTGGGAGAGGCGCCCCGGCGACAGACCGAGATTCAGATCAAGTATGACGGTTATATTCGGCGCCAGCAGCAGGCCGTGGAAAAATTCAGGCACCTGGAAAAGATTCGGATTCCGGATGATTTTGATTATCAGGGGATTCCAGGGCTGACTATCGAAATGGTTCATACCCTGGAGGCGATTCGCCCGTTATCCCTGGGGCAGGCTTCGCGGCTGCCGGGAGTCACCCCGGCAGCCATTTCAGTGCTGATGATTTATCTGAAGAAAAGAGGTGGGGGCGCAGCGACCTTTTCCGCTTAATGATCGCCGCCATGTTGAATGATAACCCAGCTTTCGCCGCAGTTCAGGTTGTATTCGTGAGGCCAGAGCTGCAGGCTGAGATACTGGTTGTAGCCGCTTTCCGCATCATCGAAAAGATGAAGCCAGCCGCCGCCGCCTTGACCCAGGGCAACCACCAACTCATCGCTGGGGTCATTGTCGAGATTGCCCAGGGCCGGGCGGGTCTCCCCTGAGAGTTCATTGTATTCCTGCCACCACGGGATCTCCAGCCAGGTTTTGTTGGTCAGGGTGCCGTTCTCGTCCAGGGCCTGGATTTCAAGCGCACCGTTGGCACCATGGCCTAGTCCGATGACTATCTCATGGTTGCCGTCGCCATCGAGATCGCCGATCGCCGGCCGCGTCTCGCCGTTCAGCTGGTTGTAATCAGCCCAGCCGACCTTACCCCAACTCAGATGCGCGCCGTAGCTCGAGAGAATCTCAAAATTTCCGCCGGGGATTTCCGGGTCATCCTCAACTGTGGCCAGACCGATGACCACATCATCCCGGCCGTCGCCATCAAAATCGCCGCCGCTGCTCGGCCGGACTTCGCCGTGGGCCAGGTTATATTCAGACCAGGTCGAAGCCATCCAGGAATGATGGACCAGCTGATTTTCTGAAACCTTGAAAACCTCGATGATACCCATGCCGCCTCGGCCCAGACCGATCAAAATTTCATCCCGACCGTCGCCGTCGATATCGCCGCAGGCGGGCCAGGTTTCACCATTACCCTCGTTATAGGCGTCCCAGTCAACCTGTCCCCAGAAAAGATGTTGATAGTTGTCGTCCAGGACTTGAAAGTATCCGGCCGGAGCGAGCTCATCGCCGGCGATGGCACCCATGCCGACAATAATCTCGTCTTTGCCGTCGCCGTCGATATCGCCCCGGGCGAGCCTTGATTCACCTCTGGCCTGATTATAATGGGGCCAGTCCAGACGGCTCCAGTGATCGTGAAAATAATCATCGGTTAAAGTCTTGATCCAGCCTCCCTCGCTCGGCCAGGGCCCGGTTCCGGCAACAATACGGCCGCCGGCCAATCCGCCTTCGGAACCTCGGGTGGTCGCCGGCTCGCTTTCCTGGCCGAAATATTCTTCCAGGACTAGTGGGTCATAGGTAAAGGTCATGGCGGTGGAGGCGGTGGAGCCGGACGTCGAAGTTTTGACGAACAGGGCCTCTTTGACGACCTCGTTGGAATAGTCACTGAAGTTGCCGTCGCCGTCATAGGCCTTGACGGCGAAATACCAGTTTAATTTAGTGCTGAGACTATTGATGGTGTGACTGGTGTTGGAGCCCACGTCAATGGGGTCGAGATATTTGCCGCTGGCATTGCCGTAGTAGAGCAGATAGCCGCCGGTCTCGGGAAGGTCCGGACTGGCGTCCCATTCCAGAGAGACGTCGCTTTTGGCCGGAGAGCCCATGGTCTGGATGTTCTTGTCGACCTTTACCGTGGCGCCGCTGCTGGCCCCGGCCGTGGCCGAGAGGTAGTCGAGCTGGCTTTCAGCCGGGCTTGAGAACTCCGTTGCCAGCGCCGGAAGCGCCGTCAAAAACAGGACTCCGATAATTACGGCCAGTCGGAGGTCCGATGCTCTCGCTTTTGTTGTTAATGGTCCGGTGCTATTCATGGCGATTACCTTTGTAATTATTCAGTCCGGCGCTTACAGGCCGCGATGTTTCCGGGTAAATCAGAATATTCGCCAAGGTCGCATCGCCGGATAGCATTTTAAACAGCGTTCTGGTTTTTCTCCCCCTTTTTCAGGTTGCTGATAATCGGATCCAGGGAGGGGATAAAGCCCAAGATCGGCAGATTAAGATAGCGGGCCGCCTGACGGCCCGATTTAAATGAGGGGTCCAGAAATTCGCGAAACCCGATCATTAGGAGCACCACCAAAAGGGGAAATACGGCAATCATCAGCGCTGGTCGACAGCGCTCTCTTCGCCACCAGGCGAGATGATCGTGTTTTTCCAGGTTGGTTTTATCGAGTTGTATCGTCTCCGGTAAAGCAAAATCCGATCGGTTTTTCAGCTCTTCAGGTTGACGGTGATAGCCGGCTCGCATTCGACTCAGCAGTCGGTTCATGTAATAATCGACCAGCTGCTTACCTAACTCCGCATCCGGACCAAAATAAGTCAGTTGCAGATGATTGTTCTGATCCAAGGTGAGAGACAGCGCTGCGAGGGTTGCAAGCATGGTCTCCTTGTCCTTGAAATTGTATTTTGCCAGCCCGGGATTGGTCTCGGCGTATCGGCACCAGCTTACCATGGCCAGGCGGTCGGTGAAAAAATGATCCGGGCTGTTTGCCAGGCTTCTCAGTGAAATCGTGTCCACCGGACTGGTGGTGACCGCTACCGGATAGTCCGGGTTGCTGTTCAGTGAACGGGTCAGGGTGAAACGATCCGCCGTCATGGCGGTGATAAGCAAATAGGCTGCCAGAGGAAGAAGGGCCAGCCCAAGCCAGGGTCGGTGTTGAGTCAGGGCGTAGAGAAAACGGCGTAAATTAAAAAGCATGAGCTTTCCCTCGAGTTATTCCAGCGGTTTTTAGATTACAAGTTTGTGCTTCAGGTGGCCAACGGGTTACGGTATTGGTTGATGACCAGGCCCAGAATTCGGGCCTTGGAAACTTCAAGCATAGTTTGTGCTTTCTTAACCATCTGGCGTGGAGTCCGGTTGACGAGCACCGTCAGCGCCAGGCCGTCGGACTCCGCCGCCAAGGCGATGGGATCGACCATGTGACGATTGGCGGACAGGATTGCGGCGCTGTCGACGATCGTCAGACTGTAATGATGGCGCAGCCGGCGGATGACCTCGACGGCGTTCTGGGTCGTGTCCGGGTTTTCCTGGTAGCGTGGGGCCGGCAGTATTTCCAGGTTGGGGTACGGAGTCTGGCGGATTTGCTGGTGCAGGCGATCGTCGGCCAGGGATACTTCAAGGTCGAAACGGTTCTCCAGAGCAAAAAAGGTATGCAGGGACGGCGCGTGCCAGTTGCCGTCGATCAGTAAAACCTTGCCACCCGAGTTCCGGGCGGCGACGATTCCAAGGCCGGCGGCAAAAGTGCTTTTTCCTTCTTTTACCGTGGCGCTGGAAATCACGATCACGGGATGGCCGACACCTTTGACGGCGGTTTGCAGCGAAGCTAAGATACGACCGGTTTCAGCCAGAATTCCGGCGATTCCGGCTTTGTCGTAGGGGCTGGTCTGAGTTGGCAAGGTAAACTCCTTTCCTTGACTGGTAAGGGCTTGATTTCAATTGAAATTGTAATTTAAAAAGGAGCCGCTGTCAAATGGATTGTCGGCAAGCCAAGGGCTTTAATTGCCGATGGTCAGGCCGCCATGAGTGATCGTCAAGCGGCCGGAGATGGTCAGTTGCTGCGCGTTTGCCGGAATGGTCAGAATGGGCCAGTAGCCTCCGGCGGCGGAGCTTGGAATGATGACATTGACAGAACTGTTTGGCATTGCGCCGTTACTCCAGTTGGCGGCTGTCCCCCACGCGGTGCTGCTGTTGCCGAGCCAGGTGGCGGTGTCGTCCGATGGGTTCAAGGTCTCAAGATGCAGTCGCCCCCAGCCGGTTTCAAGATCGTAACCACTGCTTGCGATGTCAAGAGCCTGGTTGGTGAGCGCGCTTTTCAGCTGCGCGGGGCTGAAATTCGGGTTGGCGGCAAGTATCAGGGCGGCGGCACCGCTCACATGGGGGGTCGCGGCTGAGCTGCCGTTGAAACTCTGGAGGCCGTAACTTGCCGTGGTGATATTCGTGTAAGCCGCGATTTCCGGTTTGTTGAAACCTCCGGCAGCGCTGCCGCCGGGGCCGTTGGTCGGGCCTTCGGCACTGTATTCCGGCCTGACGTAGGTGCTGACATCGATGGCGCTGACGGTTACGGCCCGAGCGCAGTCCGCCAGATTGGGCAGGCTGCGCCGGCTTAAGACCTTATCGAGACGTGGAGCGTTGGGAATGAAAATCTCGAAATTGACGGGGGTGGAGGTCGCTTGGAACTGGTAAATAATGAAACCGTAGGCCGTGGGAGACCCGGAGGTTGTAAAGGTGACGGCTTCGGTCGGGGTCTGGCCGTAGGTCCCATTCTGCCACCCGACACTGTTGGCGATATGCTCCCAGTCACTGCCGCTCCAGCGATAGACATAAAGGTCATAATCCTGATCGACATTTTCCCAGTCGGACCAGCGCGCGTAGATTGTATAGGTCAGGCCCGAATTTATTTCGTAGGCTTCGCCGGTTCCGGGGCCAAAATAATTGATTTCCTGTTCCGAACTGAAATTATGTATAGAATTTTCATTCGGGTCCGAGAACAGCCCGCCCCAGTGTCTCTGCCGGTCATTGCCGCCGGCGGTCACCCAGAGGATGCCGGCGTTGTAGGCGTTATTGACTAGCTCCGCCAGAATGCCGCTGCCGTCTCCCGGGGTTAGGTTGTACCAGCCCAGAGAGGTGGAAATGATATCGACCCGGCAGCTGTCCCGTAACCAGGTTACGGCTTCCTGAAGATCAATGTCGGTGTAGATTTTGGCCAGGTAGATGGTGGCTGCGGGGGCGATATCGTGCACCACCTCGGCGCAGGCGGTGCCGTGTGGAGAACCGCTGTCGATCTGAACGGAGCTCTCCCCATCGCAGAAGTTGTTAGCGATCACACTGTCTGGCAGCTCGCTGCCGAGCAGGGCCTGATAGCCTTTGAAACCGACGTCGATGATTCCCACCTTGACCCCCTGACCTTCAATGCCGGCGCTATGCCAGCTGTCGGCATTGATGTCATCGAGGGCTTCGGACTGATAGTTTCCGGCACAGGGAATGGCGGGGTTTGGGGTTTTGATGAAAGAAACTGCGGCGGTTTCCGCCAGCTGATTCAGGGCCGACAGGGGGATCAGGGCCTGAATGGTGGTCTGGTCCGGCGTGCAGCCGGTAAACGAGCCGCCCAACTCCTCAAGTCGTGCTTTAATGGCTTTAAAATGGAGAGCAGGCCCGACTATCTGAACCCCGATGGTTTCCGTCGGAAAACCTTGCCAATTGTTCGAACGGACCCTTGGGTTCTGGTTTGCGTCGATTTCCGTCAGCAGGGCCTTTTCAAGTTTGAGATTGAGGCGGCTGTCAAGCTTGGGGTTATGAAACTGCCATTCTGATTTGGGTTCGCCGGAAAACCGGCGGCGCAGGTTCTTGCTGACCTGGGTGAGGCCGCTGACCTCGGGGGGTTGAAACCTGCCGGCGGATTCCGGCGGGAGACAGAAAGAGGTAAGCCACAGGACGACGACAATGATGGCCGATCTGGTCATTGCTTCACTTTTACTGAAAAAAATCTGTGTGCGGTCGGTTGGCCGGTTAGCGGTTGCAAAAGGTCGAGTTGTGGTCAGTGCCTTTCAGGTTATTTTCTGGTTTTTTCAACATTTTTGACGACAACAAAAACTAGAAAAGG
>DSCM01000077.1 GCA_011049115.1 Pseudomonadota bacterium | reverse complement strand
GCATCCTTTCACCTTTTCTGTATATGGTTTTAAAAACCATATACAGAAAAGGTCGCTGTGGGTGGTCAATTTTCCGTAATCACTAGCTCTTTAACTGATCAATTTTAGAGTATCACAACCATGGGTTTCGAGCTCTTCGAGGTCACTTTCCTTTTCGAGCTCATTTTTTATTCTTTCTCGGTGAGAATCATCGCATAAGCCCAGTTCTCCAGCGGTTTTGCCTACTGCCTGTGCTTTGCTGAAACCGGTCAGGCTGGTGAATTTTTCATTGACATCATGGATGACGCCGCTTTCAAGGTCACTGATCATCATCAGAAGAAAATGGTTGTGAAAGGCCTTGGCGAACTTTTCCTCGGAAACCTGCAAGGCTTTTTCCATCGATTCTTTTCCCTTTATTTCCTTGCGCAGCAGAAAGAGAAAATAGTTGAAAAAGATCAGGCCGAAGGCCCAGATGAGAAAATAGGTCAGACAGTGACGGCGTATACTGGCGTCGGCGACCGCCTGATAAGGGGCCATCGGTACGGAAACGCTGATGTCGCCGCGAATGTCGCCGATCATGTAACCCTGTTCGGAGTGGCACTTCAGACAGCTTTCCTCGACTAACATGGCTTTCATGTAACGTAGATAGGGAACCGGACCGATATTTTCAACCGAACTTATATCTCTATGAAGTCGCGTTGAATTTTTCGAGCGCGGATTTTTCCCAGGGGTCGGGAAGGTTTTCGGGGCGTAGGGGCTTGAGACTGGTGATATGGCCGATAAAACCATATTGATCTTCGGACCTGGCGTGAACCTGACGGGTCATATAGGCGGGGTTGATCAGGGTCAGCCGGTGGCCCGTGGTGCTGCTCAGATCCAGATCCTGAAGGTGGCCGAGATAGGGATTGGGAGGGGTTATCGCGATGGGAGCGTAAACCTCTCCCTGGACGGCGACCCAGCGCCGATAGATTATGTCCTTGTCAAAGGATGCCCGGGCCTCAAGTTCGGCCAGGGCGCGGGAGGCTTTCTTTTCCTGTAAAATGCTGACTACGGTCAGACCGGCAAGCACCAGGGTCCAGAAAAGATTGAAGACCAGAATAATGTTTGTCAGTCTTTGCCGGGGGCTCATAAGGTGGTTCTGCCTTCCTGCCGCCGGCAACCAACCCCCGGCGGCAGTGGCTTTCAGCTGGTTTGAAATCTCGTTGGAGGCGGAAATGAAATTGTTGTTCAGAAACGCAAGGTCATCTGCAGGCGGGCTTCGGTACTGGGGCCGTCGTTGGTCAGGTTGACGCCGATGCCGGTGTTGAAATCAAGATGGCAGCCGCAGCGAATGATCACCTGGGGGACCAGGAGCAGACAGTTGTATTTGTCAAGATCACCTTGAAAAACCATTTCCAGCACCGGAAACAGCCACCAGTTCGCCGGCGTGTAGGCCAGGGCCGCCGAGGCATCAAGCAATTAGAACTTGTCACTGCTTTCGTCCTTGGGGTGAAGGTCATCCGAATCCCAGTAATAACGGCCTCCCAGGTTTCTGATCAAACTCCAGACCTGGGCAAACTCTCTGTCGGTTTTAAGTCCGAAGAGCAACACTGAACCGCGATGGTTATAGATGTCGAAATAGGCGGAGTGCTGACCCCGGGCTTCAAGCCCGTCGAAAACCGTGCCGATGCCCAGGTAAGCCGCCAGGTTGTAAGCCGAGGTCGAACCGGCCTTGATGAACTGATAGTCAACAATCAGACTTGGAAAATCAAGCAGGCCGCCATCTCCTTCAATATCAATGTCGACCTGCCCATAGTTGGTCGAACGGCCCTCGCCGTCGGTATAAAAGGGATAATACAGCCGCACCTGAAAACGGTCGTTCAACGGTACGGTCAATTCCAGGTCAAGAGCGGTGCCGTCGAAGTCTTTTGCTTCCTGAAGATCAGCGTCGGTAAAAAAATTAGCCCCGCCGCGCAAGGACCATTGGCTTACCGTCTAGGCATAGCGGGAATACAGAGGTTAAATCTCGGGTACGGCCCGCTTGTGGCTCAGCCCGGTTGCGGGGGCTTGTCCCTGGGCAACGGTTGGTTTCGGAGCGGCAGAAACCAGACAACAGATTAATCCGACGGCGAAAAAACGAAAAACCTGCATGTGCATCACCTTTCTTTAGCTAATGCGGGAGCGAGCACCGCAACCCAAAGGGGGCTCGCGGCCTGTACTTAAAGGCATTTCCGTTGGTCACAAATAAGTGCTCTGATCAGAAAATTTTCTCCGCGGCGGCTTTGTTTTTATAATGGTAGAATAACCGAGTCACCTGTGTAAGTCAAGGGGAATCCAAGTGGTTGGCGTATGCGCCGGTCTGATGCAGGTTGGGGCGGATTAATTCATCGATTCCGGTTCTCGGGGACGAAAAAACCGCTTTGCTCACGTCGGGGAGCGCCGCGTTTTTTAGCTTCCGGGAACTTGTGGCGGTTATGCGCTTTTTGAACCGGATCGGTTTACTCCGGCAGGGCAAGTATTTCGATTTCGCCGACGGCCAGCAGAAAACTATCGCCTTCCCGACCCAGAAGCAGCTCTCCCAGGGAAAACAGCGCCCGGTAACCATCCGGGGACCAGATCATGACGACCGCATTGAGATCGGACGAGATGCCGGCCGAAGTCAGGAGCTTGACCAGACCGACGCCGGTGAAGGTGTATTCTCCGGGTCCGTGATAGAGGCGGCCGTCGCCGACCTGAAAGATGTTAATCCCCCACCGCGCCAGCTGCGAAGGCAGGGTTGTCAGACTCTGCGGCTTTTTCAGGTCACCGAAAATTTTCAATGTCGAGGCGTGGAGCGGATCAAGTTTACGATCGCCGGCATGAGCCGGGAACTCGACCACGCTGATTTCGCTGATGCCTTCCAGACAGCGGTCGGCCCGATGGTCTCCGGAGATGACCAGCTTGGGATAGGATACCGTTCGCTGCAGGGGGGGCGAGTCGGAGAGAGTAAACCTGTTCCTCGTGGCAGCGGTTGCAGTCGGGATGGCCGGGCTGCAGCGGGCTGCCGCTAACCGCGAGAATGACGTTGCCGGGCTGGCGGTAAAAATTTCGCCCCAGGAAAGCACACTTTTTTCACCGGCCCGGTTTTTGACGACAATCGCCAGGTCAACTGGTTTTTTAAAGGCTTCGTCCAATTTTTTGATTCGGGCCGGCCGCAGCAATTCCTGCAGGGGCACGCCGCGATAATTAAAAATTCCCCGGTATTCGCCGGCGCGACTGATATCATTGCACTGCACTTTCTGGCACTCCATGGCCATCAGGCTCGTCAGAGACAGCAGCAGGGGCTGAGCGACCGCACCGTTGATCGAGATTTGGCTTTCATGCCGCATGACGTCGGCGGCCGCAAAGCCGCCGCTCTAAAGCAGCAGTCCCAACACTGCAATGATTATTCCAACTTTATGATTGTCGTTGTTCATGTCTTTTCCCTTTTCTCAGGACTTGTCGGGAAGCGTTCGCCCTGTTTAAATGCTTGCCGCTCGGAAGGAAAGAGCCGGCAAAAGCTTGAAAAAGACAAGCTTTTTGCTTCCTGAGGTTGCCGCGGTTCAGGTTTCGGCTTCAGAACGAGTACTTGATTTCAGCAAAGGCGGTTCGGCCCGCCTGCGGAAAACCGACGCTGAGTTCGTAATCTTTGTCAAAGAGGTTGTGAATTCCGGCCTCGAGCTCAAGGTTGCCGGGCAATCTAACCATGACCTTGGCGTCGGCGAGGAAAAAGCCATCGATATTTTCCCAGTTGCCGTTGATGTCCTGTTCCCAGCGCTCATCGTTCCACTGCAGTTCGGTGAAAAAGCGAACGCGATCGGTAATCGTGATGACATCGCTTAGATAAACCTTGTTTTCCGCAACCTCCTCGAGATGGTCGCTGCTGCGTCCGGCGGAGCGATCCTCGGCGTCGAGGTAGGTGTAGGAAAGGTTGATTTCCTGGCGCGGCAGCAGGGTGCTGCGCAGGGCGACCTCAATGCCCTGAAAGCGGGATTTGCCGACGTTGTCGTACATGTCGCCGGCGGGCAGGACCCGACGGGTAATCAGATCCTCGACATCCGAGTAAAAGAGGGCCAGGGAGACCTTGGTGTGGCCGCCGAAGTTTTGTTCAATTCCGAGTTCGTAATTGACGGCCGTTTCTTTTCCCAGGTCGGGGTTCGGCAGGGTGCTGCCGAGATAACTGGAATATAGTTCTTTCAAGGTGGGGAAACGGGTCTTGGCGCCCACCGAGGCGTGCAGCACCGTGTTGTCGTTCAGGACCCAGCGCAGGCCGATCTGGGGATTGAAACTGTCATCATCATCCCTGACCCGGCTTCCGTTCGCGTAGCGAGGATCCTGAAGGTCGTAGCTGCAGCCCAGCACCAGGGAAAGATAATCGGTCAGGCGAAGGTCGTTTTCGAGGCCCAGGGAAAAGGTTCTGGCTTCGTAGCGCTCCCAGGGGTCGCCGCGATCACCCTGTTCGCGGTGAATGTCTTCCTTGAAATGAAAGGCCAGGCTCAGATTCTGGTTCTTAAGCTGCCGGCTGCGCAGGGTGAAGGAACCACCCCAGGAGTAATCATCGTAGGTGCTGGTGAAAGCAAATTTAGCTTTCTGGCTGTTGTAGGAAGCGTTGTCGTAGGCTTTCAGGGTGTTCTCGTAGTCGTCGCGGAAGAGTCGGGTTTTCAACTCCAGCCCGTCCAGCAGTTGGGAATCGCCGATAAAGTAGGTGGTCAGTTTGTCCCAGTTGGTGAAGCGCCAGAATTTAAGTTCACGGCCGCTGGCGGCAAAGGTATGCGGCGGTACGTCCCGTTCGGCCTCAACCACGTTGACTCCGAGTGCGTATTCATGACCGGGGGCCGGAGTCCAGCCGACCTTGAGTGAAGCATTTGTGGTTTCGCGTGAGGCATTGCTACGTGTGTCCTTGCGCTCGTTGCGGGCATTGTCGAAGTCGTTCGACAGGTTAAAGGTGCGTTGTTCCAGATAGCCGGCGCCGATTGCCAGATACCATTTTTCCCGGCGGGCGCCGAAATTGGCGGCGGCCCGATAGCCGTCGACCTCCCAGGCGCCGAGGGTGAGGTCTCCTTCGAAGGCTTTCTCCGGTTTGCGACTGACCATGTTGATGACCCCGCCCATGGTATTGCAGCCGTAGAGGACGGAACTGACACCTTTGGACAGGGTGATGCGGGACAGATTGTCGGTGGTTAACACCCCGGCATCGACAAAACCATCGTAGGGAACGGAAATCGGGATTCCGTCGTAAAAAATCGGTACATAGCGCTGATTAAAACCCCGCACCGTGAAATAATATTCATTTTTGGTGCCGATGGTCGGAAAAACTCCGGGCAGGTTACTCAGGACATCTCCCAGGTTTCTGCTGTCGCTCAGCCGAATGTCTTCCATGCTGATGGTTTCGTTGGTGGTGATTTCTGTAACCCTTTCCTCCTCTCCGGTGACGACGATTTCTCCCAGGGTGAAGACCCCTTGGTCGGCAGAGGCGGATTGTTTGCCGATTTCGGCGAAACTTGGGTTCAGGCCGCCGCTCAGGCTAAGCGCCAGAAAGGTGAGGGTCAGGATTTTACCTAATTTTTTCTTCATTTGTTTTCCTCGTGACGATTGTCCTTCGTTGGTTTCCAGGTATGAATCAGATAAATTGTAAACAGTGCGATCAAGACATGAAAGAGCCGGAGCACCGCTTCGGCGTAGGGGGCGCGGCTGACCGTTAGTTTGACTCCCGGTTGAGAACGCTGGTCCGGCGGTGGGGTAAAGTCCAGCAGCGTGATCTGCAAGGAACCCCGGCGCAGAGGCCGATAGGTGCTGACAAAGCCTCTCAGTATCTCGGTTTGTCGGCGGCGGAGAATCACTTCGGCGCCGTTTTTCTGATAGGTGAAATCGCTGGTGGTCCATTTTTTTCGGGGCTTTTCGAAGATGGCCAAGTCATCCAGGAAAACGATTTCGCCGATTTCGAGCTGCCAGGCGCCATTTTCGAGATCGGCCGTTTCTCCCGCCTGGAGAATCAGGGGACGTGGGCGCCAGCCCTGAAAAAAACCGGCGCCATGGGCCAGAAGGGTCAGGCCGAATACCAAGTGAATAAGGAACATCAGGCGCTGTGTCGTTCGCGTTCCCCGGCGTAGGCTGAAACGTCGCCAGGTGCAGAGGGTCAGGTTGACGGCCAGAAAACCCATGAGCAAGGCCAGTCCGATAAACCAGACGCGCAAGGGCCGGCCGACCTGGCTGCCGGCGGCGAACCAGTCACTGGCCAGGCCGCGGTTAAGGATTTGTATCAGGGGGCGCCCCCCGGGCTTGACCAGGGGGATAAACGCCGCCAGCCAGAAAAACAGGGCCAGGAGAAGAGAGCTGGTCAGGCGCAGGGAGGTCAGTAGATTCAGCATGGATTTAAATCGTTTTCCACCGTTGGATATTGCATTGAGGGATTTCAGCTATGAATAATCTGCGCCAGCAGCAGTAAAGGTCCGCTGAGGCCGCCCAGCAGCAGGTACCAACCGGAACCGCGACGATAGCCGCCGGGTAAATGAAAGACCAGCATCAGAAAAATTAGAACGGCCGATGAAATCATGAAGCCTGGACTCCAGCGCCAGACATCGGCCCAGCCGCGCAGACACCAGACGATCCCGGTATCCTCGGCCAGTAGGTAAAAGACGGTTCCCAGCAGCAGTAGATTGCGGCCCTGATGGCCGAGCCGTTCGCTTTTATCGCGGGCCCCGGCTTTTTGGCGGCCGTAGGCAATCACGAACCAGAGCGAGGCTGTCAGGACGCAGGCCAGAGCCAGGCGGCGAAAAAGGTGAAAGGCTACGGCGTAGGGATAAGTATGGTTGTAACCGTGGCAGTCCGGGGGGGGCGGCATGAGCAGGGCGAGGCCCAGCAACGCCGCAAGCAGCAGGCCGCTGCCGGCGAGTCGGGCCCGGGGCGCGGCGCTTCCTTCGACCGGAATCAGGATCAGGGTCAGAATGCCGATGCCGAGGGCGGCTCCGGTCAGCGCGTCGACCGGGACAAAAACCGGCAGAACCCCCGTTGTGAGAAAAGCGCTCCCCAGTTTTCCAAGGCAGACCAAGGTGCTGCCCAGCAGAGACCAGCGGGCGCCGCGAAGACAGCCGGTCAGGGCCAGACCGGCCCCCAGCAGGGCCAGAGTGATGGCGGCGATGAAAAGGTATGTAGAAGTCATGGCGGGGCCTGTTAACATAATATATTAGAAAAATGCAATAAAAAAAATTACAATAAATAACCTATTATCGTATAGAATAGCATATCATCCTTAATATGGAGCTGTATTTTCCAGTTATTTCATTTCGGTGGCCATTATAATGCAAAATAGTCCGGGGTTTGTCAATCCTTTTTTAGCTGCTTTTTTGGTTTTGCGAAAGCAGGTAAGGCGGGCAGGTTCCGAAGACCTGGTGGCCAGGTTTGCCGAGATAGCGGCATGGAATTTTGGAAAATCAGGCAGATGAACTGATCCTCCAGCCGATTTCCCTGATTTTTACGTCCCGTCACAAGCTCAAATCCTCTGTGTTGAAGAGTAACCCTTGTTTTTGCTTTTTGAGAAAAGAGTTTTTCCCAAGGTCTGATCCGGATCAGTTCAGCCCGTGGAAAAGGTTGAATAATAGCGACAAGAATTAACCGCATCCCGTTAGTCCCTTACAGGTTATTTTCTTGTTTTTTTTCACCATTTTTTTCAACCACAAAAACAAGAAAATGTTCTGATAAGAGTACTTGTTTGTGGGCCGTGAGGGACCATTTGGGTTGCGGGGCTCACTCCCGTATTAGAGTGTAATGATCTTGATAACCCCATTAAGGGTGAACTACGGAATTAATGTGCGGAAACCCTGAATATTTTTCGCAGGCTTGATCCTTGCCTGAAGATTCTTACCTTGAACTGATTTCTAAGGAGTCTGTTTTGTTCGGTTTGCAAAGATGGCCTTGAAATTGCAGTGCAGCAGACTTGATGGTCAATCCCGATGCCTTAGCGAAAAGACGATTTTTCGCGGGCTAAGTAAACTCTCGGACTTCAGAGGAAATGAGGAGGCCTGCGGCCATGACGGATTATTGCAAAAAAACATATAACGACCTTCTGGTTGAAAAAAAAGAGGCCAGTATCTGGATCACTCTTAACCGACCAAAATTTTCCAACGCTTTTTCCGACGACATGATTGTCGATCTTTGCCGGGTGCTGCGCGAGGCCGACTGGGATCAGGATGTACGGGTAATAGTTCTGACCGGGGCCGGAAAATCTTTTTGCGCCGGGGGAGACGTCAAGGCCATGGAAGAAAAAACCGGAATGTTCGCCGGTGATCCCGAAGAATTGCGCCGTCGTTACACCAGGGGGATTCAGCAGATTCCCCTGGCCATGGAGAGCTTGCAAACCCCGATTATCGCCATGGTCAACGGCGCCGCCATCGGGGCGGGTTGCGATCTGGCCTGCATGTGTGACCTTCGTATTGGCTGCGGGCAGGCCTGTTTCGGTGAGACCTTTGTCCGGCTGGCCCTGGTGCCCGGTGACGGCGGCACCTTTTTTCTCCAGCGGGTGATTGGTTACGCCAAGGCCATGGAGCTTTCCCTGACCGGCCGCATCGTCAAGCCCGAGGAGGCTCTGGCCATAGGTCTGCTGAACCAGCTCGTGGAGCTGGAGGTGCTGCGCTTAGAGACCGAGAAATTGGTTGAGTCGATCGCGGCAAACAGCCCGGTCGCGGTCTCCATGATCAAAAAAGCAATCCGTCATGCTCGCACCGCGGAAATTCATGGTCACCTGGATCTCCTGGCTGCTTTTCAGGGAATCGCCCAGCGTACCGAGGATCATTTTGAAGGTATGCGGGCCCTCAAGGAAAAACGGCGGCCTCATTTCAAGGGCAATTGATCGGTTCAGGGGCAATTAAGCCGGGGCGCCCGCTTCGTGTGGCTGAAAGTCGGTCAGCGCTAGGTGAAAACGAGCCGAAAGCTTTTCGGCGCCGTGGCGCTGCGGCGGGAAAGCGCTTGTCAGTGGCAAGGCCGTGGTGTATTACAGGGTGGATCAAGGCAAGGAAAATCCGGTCTGGACCCGTGCGCTCAGGCCGGTGGAAAAGCTTCATTCGGAATCGGAATGAGTGAGGTCGGCGATAATGTTTCCCGCAAGGCCCACTTGAGGTTTGCGGGGAAAAGGCCGGCGGATGCAAGCGTCGGTGAATTTAGTTCGGGAGGAAAAGGAGTGACGATGGTAACCTCGATTATTCTCATCAATGTCGCAAGAAATAAAATCAACGAAGCAGCTGAACAAATCGCCGCCATCGATGGCGTCTCTGAGGCCTATTCGGTCAGCGGGAAATACGATATCATCGCGGTGATCCGGGTTTCCTCGAATGAAGAGCTGGCCCGCCTGGTCACGGACAAGCTGTTGGCTATCGAGGCTATTCTCAAAACCGAAACCATGCTCGCATTTAAAGTCTATTCCCGGCATGACCTGGAAGCCATGTTCTCGATCGGCGGTGCTTGAACTCTCCGCGGTTCAACAATGGTAGCGTAGCTTTAATTCAAGGGGATGGGGTTCGACGTAGTGCTGTCCGGCCAGGTAGGTATAATTGTATTTGCGGGTATAATGTTGGAACATGGTCATCGGCGCGATCAGGGGCAGCCGGCCGGCGCGAAAATTTTCGATCAGGTCGAGCATTTCCTGTTTTTCATCCCTGGTCAGTTGTCTTTTGAAATAACCAAGCATGTGCTGCATGACGTTGACATGTTTACTGGGGCTGGTCTTGCGTTGCAGGGTGGCGCACATTTCCTCATGATACTTGCGGCCGGCCGTGTCGAGCTCGCTCCGGTCAAGCCCGGCGACCAGTTTGCCCAGGCTGCGGTAGCCTTTCGGGCTGTGGGCGAGGAAGATGAGTTTATGGCGGGTATGAAAATCAATCAAGCGGCCTCGGCTGAGGGGTTCGCGCAGCAGTTGCCGCCAGCGTTGCATAATGAAAATTCTTTCGATAAAATGCTCCCTTGAGGAGGCATCGTGAAGATGGCCATCTTCCTCCGCGGGAATCAGGGGAAAACGTTCGCCGAAAGCGCGCGCGAAAATGCCGACTCCGTTTTTTTGCGGCGGCCCTTGGTCTTCCCGGCTGACGGACAGGCGTCGCAGACCGCAGCTGGGTGAATTTTTTTTAAATATAAAACCGCAGAGATTTTCACTCTCCAGTTTCTCCAGGCGTTTTGCGGCCCATTCCTGCAGCGATCGGGTGAAGTCAAGCTTGCTTTCGACGCCCAAGAGTCGCGGTTCTTCGCCGGCGCCGACCAGATGAATGGCTTCCCTGGGTACCGGCATGCCGGATTCGACCTCGGGGCAGACCGGAACGAACTCGACGTAAGGAGCGAAGGTTTCAATCACGAAAAGATCGCGGGCATGGCCGCCGCTGTAGCGGACATCATGCCCGAGCAGGCAGGCGCTGATGCCCAGTTTTATTTTTTCAGGCATCAATTTTCTCCAGGCGGCTGAGCCATTCCGGGCGCGGCCGGCGGCGCCAGGCCGCAAAGGCGAGTTTCTCGCCTCGATAATAATTGCGGTAGGCCGTCACGGTGTCTCCCGGAACCTGATATTTTTCCGGCATAACCTGGACAAAGGGTGTCATTTCCCGGCCGGCATAGCGATAGTTGCAGATTTGCTGGATCACTCCGATTGATTTATGATCCTCGTTCCGGTCGAAACGAAAGCGATATTCCCGGTTCAGGGCCTGGGCCAGTTCCACCAGCCAGGTGAAATTGGCATAGGATTTCTCGACCCAGAGCACGCAAGGATGGTTTTTGTGGGTGGGACGGTAGGGGGCTGTAAACCCTTTCTTGTGCAGGGCCGTGCACAGCATCTGAGCGCTTTCCAGAATCATTTTAACAACGTGCTGGTCGCAGTGGTAGCGGGCGCAGTTTGTGATCTCGCGGTCAAGGACGAAAATATTCATGCTGAATTTAACCATTTCACTGCTGAGGTCGATCGCTATAAGCTTTGGCGACCATGGTGTAGCTTTTTTTTTATGATGATCGAAGGTCAAGCCTCAGGTTTGCTTTTTGGTCAGCCACTGAAGGGCTTGGCGCGCGGCATGAAAACCGCACATGCCGTGAACGCCGCCTCCTGGGGGGCTGGAGGATGAACAGATAAACCAGCCCGGCCGCGGCAGGGCGTAAGGGTTGAGCGCGATGGTGGGGCGAAAGATCGTCTGGCGCAGATTCTGCACGCCGCCGCTGATATCCCCGCCGCGATAGTTGGGATTGTAAGCTTCCATGGCGGCCGGATTCATAACCGAGCGCTGCCGGATGATTCTCCGGAAACCCGGGGCAAAGCGCTCGACCTGGTTTTCAATCGCGGTGCTCATATCCGTGGTGGAGGCCGCCGGAACATGGCAGTAGGCCCAGGCCGTATGGCAGCCGGCCGGGGCCCGGCTGCGGTCCGCAAGACTGGGCTGGACCAGAATGACGGCCGGTTTTTCCGGATGGCGACCGCGCCAGACTTCTCGCTCGGAATGGGCGATTTCAGCGAAACCGCCGCCCAGGTGGACCGTCCCGGCCCGCCGGCAGTCGGGATTTTGCCAGGGAATGGCTTCGTTTAAGGCCCAGTCGAGTTTGAAAACTCCGGGGCTGTGGCGAAAGGCTTGCAATCGTCGTCTGGGGGCGGGATGAAAATGTTCTCCGGCAATTTCCAGAATTTGAGCCGGGGTCAGGTCGAACATAGTGACCCGGGCTGTGGGCAGATCACGGTGGCGGCGGATCGGGTGGTTATTTTCAATAACCCCACCCAGTTTTTGAAAATAAGCGGCCAGAGCCTGAACGAGTTGTCGGCTGCCGCCTGTAACCAGGGGCCAGCCGACCGCATGCGCGGCGCTGCCCAGGATCATGGCGAAACCGGCGGTCGGCGAGCTTTCCAGGGGCAGCAGTCCATGGACGGCGAGCCCGGCGAACAAGGCTCGGGTGGTTTCTTCCCGAAAATGTCTTTTAGTCAGGGTGGCGACCGAAAATAGGCTGTTATGCGCGAAGCGGGCCAGCAGCAGGGGATGCCGGGGCATTCTCAGAACCGGCCCGAGAATGCCGTCGACAAGCTCGGGCCAGGATTTGACCAAGGGAGCGATCAGATTATGATAGGCCAGACCGTCGCCTTTCAGGCCGGCGGCGGTCTCTTGCAGGTCATGATAAAGCAGCGCCGCCCGCCCCCCATCCAGAGGGTGGGCCAAGGGAATCTCAGGCCGGCACCAGTCGAGGCCGTGCTCGTGCAGGGGCAGTTTCTGAAAAATCGGCGAAGAAAACCCCAGGGGGTGAACTGCAGCGCAGATGTCGTGGATAAACCCAGGCGCGGTCAGGGCGGCCGACCGGCAGCCGCCGCCGATTTCAGCAGCCTGTTCGACCATCAGGGTTTTGCAGCCCGCCTGGGCCAGGATAATCCCGGCCGTCAGGCCGTTGGGGCCGCTGCCGATGACCAGGGCGTCATAAGCCATCGGCTTTGTGGTCCGGTTGGGAGGGAGGAACCGGGTTCGGTTTCCGGCTCCGGCCCCAAAGCCGCCGCCAGCCGGAAACCGCGATGGTGCGCAGCGCCGCGTTCCACCATAGGGTGGTCCAGCCGGACCAGTTTTTGGGACTGTCGAGACAGGTGGCCGAGATTTCAACCAGGGCGTTTTCATTGAAGTCCAGGGCCAGAGCGCTTAAACTGTGGTTCCAGAACTCTTCCTGCTGGCGATGGCCGAACATGTCGAAACCGAGTTCGTAGAAGGGATCGCCGGTGCGGGCCAAAGATTGCACGACCACGGTCGGACAGCCGTCTTCCGCGGTGACTCCGAAGGAGATCCAGCCGGCCTCCATATGTCCCTGAAGCGGGACAAAAGAAAAGGCCAGTTCGCTGACGTTGAGTACGCGAATGCCGGTGCTCAAGGGAAGACCGCCGGGCAGGGTTAGATCTATCATGCCGGGGGCCCCGGGTTGCAGGCCATCGGGCAGAACGATACGATTGCCGGCGGGCCAGTATTCCGGTAATTTATTTTTCAGGCGGGCCGCGATTTCAGCCAGGTCGGGCTGTTGTGAGACCAGGCGAATCTTATAGGTTTTTTGCCAGAGCGAGCCGAAACCGGCGCCGGGTCCCTGTGGGCGGCGGCCATTAAAGTTCAGGGCTTGGTTTCCGTCCTGAGTCCAGACCGTGGGGCCGAGCTCCTCGGGCCACAGCCCGGAGGGCAACAGCTCATGGCCTGGCGGGTTCTTTGCGATTTCATTTTCAAGGGGAGAGACGGTTTTATTCCCGAGGGCTTTGCCGCCGCCTTTCCTGACTTGGCTCAGGGCCCTGTCGAGGCTTGAGTAGCCGCGCAGAAAACGGTTTACGCACAGCTCCGTAAACAGTTTTTCCGTAAGGTGCCCGTGTCCGCAGGCGGCGACCGCAAGCCCTTTACGGCGCAGCTGGAGAGTCAGGAAAAGCAGGTGCGCGAGGCCGAAGCCATCGCTGATGTGCAGTTTGTCAAAAGCGAAAATGACCCCGCCGGTCGAGGTGCTGACGGCTTTCTGGACGGCGCGGAACAGGGCGGATGGGGCCAGGGTTTGCAGGCTGAGAGTGCCCTCCGGCTGTAAAACGGCGATTTGGTTTTCAGGAAAGGTTATCGAGCAGTGCAAACCGGCAGGTTCCATGTTTTTCCCTCCTTCACCCTGATATCTTTACGAAAAATAAGTCGAATTTTAATTCGGGAAGTTCTCGTCCAGCAGTTCGCCGTCACCGATCAGCGGCAGGGTTTTGCCGACCTCAAAATGAACCACGACCAGATCCTTGGCCTCTCCGTCGACGCCATGCAGTTTGCAGCGCTTGCAGATCTCTTCGACCAGGGCCGGATTTTGTTCTTCCGATTTTTTTCGTAGATAAATGCGGCAACCCTGATAGCCGGGGTGGTTTTCCAGGAAAAGATAGCAGGCCTCGGGGTTTTCCCGCAGGTGGCTGCGGGTCAGCCGGTTGGCCAGGATAAAACTCAAACTGCCGTCGGCATTGACGTGCGGTCGCGAATAAATCGCGGTATTGACCTGGCCTTTGCCGTTCGCGGTCGCGAGAGTACCGGTGCCCTGGGTCGTGCTGAAATAATTTTTGAGATCCATGGGGTGGGGCTCCTTTGCCTGGCTGAGGTTCTGACTTAAATCACCCGGAAAACAGGAAAAAATATCCTGAAAATTATGAATCAGATGAAAGTCGTCGACTTCTATACTACAGATCGCCGTATCAGGTAAAGCGCAGAAATCTTTCAGGGTGGGGTGACGCTGAAGAAATTCCCGCCCGGCCGCGGTTCGGGTCTCGCCGCGTAATTCCCGGACCCGGCCGGTCACGCTTAAGACCGCGGCCTTGTTGAGATCCTCGGCCTGATTGCGGCGGTCGTCGAGGAGCAGGGACACCGCGGCAGAGACTCTGAAATTGGCGAACTTGCGGGTCCGGCGTGAGGTGCAGAAATAAATGGCCGTCAATTTCCGGTTCGGGCAGATGGCCACCAGGCTGGTGTGGGGGCAGGGTTCGGCTTTGGTGGCGAGGACTGCGAAATTCTGGGTCAGAAGCAGCTTGCGGATTTTGGCATGCAACTGCTGAAGTTTGTCGGCTCTTTCCGTCATTTCGGGGTCCTTTCGGGTTCCTTTTTTTCCTGTTCGATTTCAAGCAGGGCCTTTTCATAACAATCCGGACAGATGCCGTGACTGAACTCGGCTTCGGAATGATCGGAAATGAATTTTTCAAGCTGGTTCCAGTAACCTTGGTCATCGCGGATCTTTTTGCAGTACATGCAGATCGGAACAATGCCGGCCAGGGTTTTGACCTGTTCCAGGGCCTTTTCCAGTTCAGCGATCAGCTTTTCCCGTTCTTCGGCGGCCGCTTTTCGGGCGCTGCTGTCTTCGAGCACCCAGAGAACTCCATTGTCCAGGTCGGGTTCACGGCCGGAATCAAGAACCGTACCGGACAGAGAACACCAGAAGGGTTCGCCGTTTTGCCTTTTCAGCCGGTATTCAACCTTTAACCGTTTGTCTTTCTTCAGCGTGTTATAGTGGCGCTCCCTGAAGGTTTCAAAGTCGGCTTGGCTGAGATGCAGCTCTTGCGTCGATTTGCCGATCATTTCCTCGGGTGAGGCATAGGCGAAAATCTCGGCGGCGCGCTGATTGGCCCGGGCGATCTTGTGATTTTTCTTGAGGAGAATGACGCCGATCGGGCTGTTGTCGAAGATGATTTCCAGCTCACGGCTCGCCAGCCGCAACTGTTGTTCAACCTTCTCGCGGACCTTGATGTCGGCGACCAGCTCCCGGGTCCGATCCTTGACATCCTGTTCAAGATCATTCTGGTAGGCCAGCAGCATTTCCTCGAGCCGGCCGCGGGCCGCGATTTCATTCCGCAGACGGCGGTGGCCGGCCGCCTCCTTTCGCAGAAGGAAGACGCTGAAGCTCGTTACCAGGATGATGTTAAGGATAATCAACACGATTTCCAGAAAACGGTTCAATCCGTGGCGCTTTTCGGCCAAGGCTTCGATCTTGGCCAGACGTCGGTTGCTGTCGTAGAGGAGCTGGACGGCGTACTCGTTGGTGCGTGAGAAAAATGGGGAAAACTGCTTGATGAAATCCTTGATTTGATGGGTGGTTGCGTATAAGGCGGCAGCCTGCTGATTGGAATCCTGACGGCAGCGGGTTTCCAACATGGGGCTCAGCTGAGCAACGGCTTCCCGAAGCTGGGGCAGGCGGGGTCGCAGTTTGACGGTTTCCAGGTTGTAAACCTGAGATTCCGGGCTGTAGTCCAGGTTGACAACCATTCGTTCCGTCTGGTTGAACTGGATTTCCCGGGTGACGCGCCCGCCCTTTTCTATAACCGTCAGCATCTCATCGACTTTTTTCAGTCGCAGCTCTATCTGTTGCCGGTAATGATGCTGGCTTTCGGAATTGATGGCGGTAACCATCTGGAAAAAGTCATTTTCCGTGTGGAGCAGGCTGCCGGCAATCCACTCGCTCAAAGAAACCCGGCTTTTGGCGTTTTCGATGCCGGCCTTTAGGCTGCTTTCAAGCCGCGCGAAATAGATGGAGTTGGCGGTCAGCAGAATGAAGCCCAGCAGGAAGACCGCGATAAGCGCCATGAACAAGGGAATGGGGCTCTGTCGCAGGCTGTACAGGCTTGCTTCCGGATGAAAAGTCATTGTTTGATTCCTCGGCCTTCATTGCCTGGCGAAACCGTGGGCGGCGAAAATCGCGGCGCCTTCCGGCGAGGCCGTAAATTTTATGAAAGCCCGGGCCAGATCGGGATTGATCGAATAGCG
>DSCM01000076.1 GCA_011049115.1 Pseudomonadota bacterium | reverse complement strand
GGTCCCATCGTTTGCCTTTGCCCCCGATCCAGAACATCCAGGCGCACGAAATTCGTATTCCGTAACTGATCATCTTGGCGTCTGACAGTCTGCCCTGCCGGCTCTTTCGGCCAATTAATATTGTAATGTTCCGGTTGTGTATCTTCTACTTTTTTTAATCCGATCCACTTCCCTTTAACTCATCTTTGACAGTTGCCTAAAAACAATCTTTTAATAACAATCTGTAACAAGGCGCAACAATGGCCTTGGCACTACAGTTTCTCTTTCTGTTTTTTGGAAATCCAGCAGCTCATATTTCTCGAATCGTTGGAGGGATAGCCACGCCTACAACCAGAAACACTTTCCCCGCGCACCCCTGGCATTCGCTTCTGACCACGAATGATTTTTCCTTTTTCGGTCAAAGTGATTTCCTGTAGAGCTTTAAGGTCATGTTTGATGTCGGTCCACTCAAATTCTTGGCGGCCCAACTTTCACGGCTGTTACATCCGCGTGGCTCTTCCCGGTCAGAACCAGCAGGACCTTTTCGGAAAAACGGGCCAGAGAACGAACGAGACCTTCAATCTCTCCTTTGTCCTGCATCTCGTCGAGGCGGCCGAGGGTGGCGATGACTCGTTGTTTGACTTTTTTGCCTTCGCACCGACTTTCGACGATTTGCAGATACTGGTTTTTACCGGATTTTTTGACTCGAGCAAACATGGTGACCTCCTCCTTTTCTAAGGACATCACCAATATGGCAAATATATCCAAACTAAATCAAGGTTAAAGTGGCATAATCGTGACACTACAGTTTTGCCGTTTCACCAGTTGTAGCATAATAATTTCGTAAAGTTAGCCTCATAATGGCTTTCCAACTGTCAAAGAAAAGCATCAATATTTTGGGTTGCGGGCTTTGCCCGCGTTAGGGTTTTCGGGATGACGGAGACCAGGACCACGACCTGGGGTTAGAGGTCTATCGCTTCTGTAAACTTTTGGTGTCCAGAACTTCAACCGTATCCTGGACCCGTCCGGTGTAATGTTCTTTCTCCTGAGATAAAAACGCGTTTATCAGACTTTTGGTACTACTGTAGGCCCCGGCATTGGTGCCGCCGATGGCGTAAATCTTGCCGTCCGGGGTGGATACGGCCGCTAAAGTGGAGCGCGGCAGGTTCAGGGAAGGCCCTTCTTCCCAGGTGTCGGCAACCGGGTCATAGATGAATACGTCCGGGTAGGCAAAAAACGGGATGATTCGCTCCCTGTTACGCCGCCATGACTGGCCGATAGAGGGGTGAGAATCATCCCGCTTGGTTTCGAATGCCGCCAGGCTCAGTTCAGTTTGCTCGGCTGTTGTCGCCTGGGGTGGGTACGGGCATGTGGTTCAAAATCCATTTCCATTCAATGAAACGATTTTTCCTTGAATGGGGCGATGCTCAGGATGACGGCGCTCGCTTTCAGATAGGTTATCGTGACCTTTTGGTTGAGCAGGCTTTTGGCGGTCCCGGCCAAATTCATGGCCTTTTTCTTGTCTTCAGTCATGATATACATATCCTTGCCGTCAATCGTGAGCCGGTAGCGATCGCTGAGCAGGTTGATGCTTTGCAGAACCCCGCTGTAGGATTCATCCGCTGGTCCGGCGGCCAGGGCGGCCTGGCATGATTTCTGATAAAAGGGCAGCGCCAAGCAGCAGACGACGATGACCGCTGAGAATAAAAGCTTCATTTTTTTTGATCCTTTCCTTTTTTCCGGTTGGTTGAATTTATCGATTCCCCGACAGACAGCGCCAATTGATCATGTCGATGGATAAATTGGGCTGGGGAATTTTGGAGGAGCCCTCCTCGCCCAGTCCCGGAAGTCCGCCCCCGACGCTGCAGAAGGCCGCGACCACCCCGTCGCGAATGATGATCTCCGGAGATGACGGAATGGCTTCGCCGATGGTCCGATAGCGGTCCCGATAGTCATATTTTTTACTGTAGACGCCGCCGCTTTCCGTGTCGTTGCCTTTGTAATAGTTGAGGCCGGCGGTGCCGTCGCAGTAGTTGAGGCCGTAGATCTTGGCTTCGCCGTGAGGGAAACAGGGATCGGTGGCATTGGGAGTAAAGGTTGGAATGTAGCCGATACCATAGAAGATGGTCGGCTGCGCGAGCACCTTTTCGCCGACGTGGCTGTAACTGTCGATGATGGCGTCAAGCTTGATGTACCAGCCGTAGGTTTCGGCCAGGGTCCCGTAAAGCGTTTCTCTTTCGCTGGCCGACAGGGTCGAGTCGACATCCAGTTCATCGTGGGTGACATTGAGTAGATTTCTTTCGTCGAGAGTGGCGGCGGCATCGTCGACGATCATGTAGATGCGGTCGTGAATATCGGTTTTCATGGGTTGTTCCCGATCGCCGGTGCCGACCATCAGCACAATGCTTTCGGAGTCGCGGGCCTCGTCGTCGCCGTCAACATAGTTGCAGTTGCCCAGATAGGTGCCGGTCGGAGCATAGAACATCTTGCGCCCGTCATCGGAGCTGATCAGGCTGCCGCCGCTGTTGCCGCTGCCGGCGTTGGAACCGGGATTGGCCTTGAAGACCAGGCGGGGGCTGCCCCAGGTGTAGCTGCTGTTGCTGTAGGCGACGTGCCAAATCTGGCCGCCTAGATCGCTGAAGTAGACCCCGCTCAGATAACCGTAATCATCCGTCAAAATCAGTGGGTCACAGGGCACGGCATACTGCATGGCATAAGTTGGATCGGTGGGCGTCGATGAGTAGGTGAATTTTTTAATTATGAAGCCGGCGCTGGTTTCCGGTTGCGAGATGTCGATAAAAAAGATCCCCCGGCCCATGCTGTCGACACCGTCCGGATCGATGCCATCCGCGCCGCTGGCGTCATAGCCGCCGCCGAAAACCCCGATGGTCTTGCTTGACGAGCTTGAGACGCGGAATTTTACTAGGCTGACCTTGGACCAGCTTTGTCCCAGTTCGTTGAAGCCGGCCAGACTGTTGTCGATATTCCATTTCTCGGTCCAGTTTAAGGGGTTGTTGTTGGCGACGTTCAGGGAAATGTAGGCCCGGCCGCCGCGGCGCAAGCCGAAAATCAGCTGGTCGGGCACGATCTGGCCGCTGCTGTTGAAACTGTAGCTATAGGTGGCCGGGCCGTCGACAAAGAAGAGCGGGCTGGGATAGGTCGCGCTTTGCCCCGGATCAAGCTCCTTTAAGCGTAACAGCAGGTTCTCCGGAATGAAAGCGACGACCTCCCGACCATCGCTGTCGTCAAAGACATGCAGCATGCCGTCGTTGCCGCCGATGACGATGTAGGTTTTGGCGGGCGAGGCGCTCTCGTAATGCACGATCGCCGGGCTTGAGTGAATGAAACTGCCCAGCGGCCAGTTGCGGCGGGCCACCGGATAGTGGTTGCTGCTGCCGTCCTCGGCGTAAGTGTAACCATAGATGTAGTTGAAGATTTTGTAACGTTCGGCGTCGTCAGTCACACCCAGGTCGGCATTGTTGAAGTTGGCCGGCAGAAACTGAGTATTGGTGCCGCTGTTTTTCAGTACATAGATGCTGCGGCCCGTGCTGGTATAGGGGAATGAGGTCAGATTGCCGGCGGCGACGGCGGCTTTCAAGAGAGCCCCGACGCCGCCTTTTTCAACCTCGCCGCCGTCACTTTCCGTACTCCAGAAAGAAACCGAGGTTTCAAGAAAAACGCCGTCGCAGTCAACCGCGTCGAGGTCGTTCTGATCAACAACCACCCATTCTTCCTCGCTGCGCTCGGCGCAGTTGCTTTTCTGGCGTTTGTCCAGTTTATATTTCTTCAGGTTGCCGCTCCAGCGATCGACGGTGGGTTTGAAAAAGGCCATGTACAGCTGGTCGCCGCTCTGGGTTTTGTTGGAGGTGTCAACCGAGATGACCGGGGCCACGTAGGAGGTGCTTTTAATGATCATCAGGCCCAGCGAGTAAAAAGCGTTGATCAGTTGCTGCTTGTTGTAGGCGGCGAGATAAAGACCGCCGCCATCCTCGGCGGCGTCCTTTAACAGCGGCAGACCCTGAATGAAACTCAGCATGTGGCAGGTGATGTTGTCATAGGATGCGCCGGGCGTGTCGATTTCGCTGCGGTCCCGAAAACTGTAATTGTAAAGATAGGAGGCGACGTCGTCAAAATAGTTGGCCGGCGCCGGGTGGTACTGGTAAGGATCGGCGGTCCAGCCGTCGCCGTCGGTGTCCGTGAAGGTCTTGCCGCTGATGCGGCTCCAGTCGTCATCCTGCGAGGGAAAACCGTCCGAGATGGTGATACAGTAGTTGCGGGAGCAGTCGGGGAGAAGGTTTTTCTTGGCCTCAAAATGTTTAAAAATATCCTGCAGAGATTCGCCCAAAGGGGTGCCGCCATTTGGTTCCAGGGCGTTAATATGGGTGACGATGTTCTGGCGCACGGCGTCATCGTCGAGTACCGGGTTAAAGGGCTGCCAGATATGGGCCCCGTTGCCGGTGTGCGGACTGGTTGCAAAGCTGGCCAAGGCCCAGTTGATCTTGCCCCGGGTCATGTCGATGACGTGGAGAATGGCTTCCCGCACGGCATCGATGCGGCGCTGCATCTTGTAGCCGGAGGCGTTCTCGTTGGTTTCCAGGTATTCATATTTGTCGATGAAAAATCCTCTGGCGGTAGTTCTTCTATCCGAGGTAAACGAGATAAAGAATTTGTGGTTGGCGGTGAGCGTGAAGGGCCCTTTCCAGAAATCGGTGCCGAGGTTGCCGGAGAGATGAAAGACACGATTGCCGGTGTGGGTGTTATCCTTGAAGATGTCGACAAAGTCAGAACCGCTTTCCGTGGCGAAATCCGCAAAATGCAGCCTGACCTTGGTGGCGTCGAGCTGGGCCAGCTCCCAGGTCTGCTCGTGGCGATTGGGATAATTACTGGGGTAATTGGTCGAATTGATGCTGCAGGCCACCGTGTGCCAGAATTCCTCGAGCGTGTCGGGAAAGGTCCGTGTCTTCCAGGTGCGGTAATCCTCGTTTATACTGTTGATCGTATAGAGGTTGTACATCATCTGCATGTTGATCCAGTTGCCGGAGATGAAGAAATAGACGTTGGTGTCGTTGTGTTCAACCACGTTGTGATTGGCCGCGTCGACCCCTTTCAGACCGCTGAAATACCAGCCTGGAGCGTTGAGCTGGCCCCCGAAACCCTGGTCGGTCAGGGAGCCATCGGGATTGGCCTGAAAGTCGTGGAGTTTGATGCCGCGATCCAGAGGCAGGGGCACCCCGTCGAGAAGGATATAGCCGGCTTCATCGAGGCTGAGTCTGGGAGTGTGCAGGCCGTCTCCAGAGAGGTTGCCGTCTTCATCAATATAGGTATAGGTGTGGACAACATTGTTGGTGTACCAGATATAATTGGGATCGCCGGCGTCGCCGGTATAGGTGACGCCGGTGGCGGTGATGGTTACCCCGGTGTTGCCTTTCAGCAACAAAATCTCCCGGCGTGGGTATTGTCGTCCGGTACCGGGTCCGTCGGGGGCGTAAAAGTAGTTGTTGGTCCCGCCTCCGCCAGCGATAAGGTCGTAATCGCCCTGCTCCGAGGCCCAGTTGTAAAAAGCGCCGTAATCGATGGTCTGGTCGTAGATGCCGAATTCCATGCTGCCCGAGGAGTCAAATAAAATGGCGACGTTGGGTCTTAGGTTGGTCTGGTAGACATCGGTATCAAGTCCGAAGGCCGCGGCCCCGCCGCCGACCGTGAAAATCAAGGCCAGGATGATGGTTTGGCAGAAGCCGGGAATAAAGGCTGCGTTTTTTTTTGCAAAAGGCATGGCGCTTACCTCGCTGAAGTTCAGGTCGGGCTTGTTGAGAACCCGTGTTTCTTTCCTAAAGTTTAGGGCCGATTTTGCTTTCCACGGTGCTGACTGCGGTTTTATTGAGATTGTTCCGCCGGGCTCGGGTTCTGGTGCTGTAATAGTAGGAATTGAACAGATTGAAGGAATAGCCGGCTTTCTTGGTGGGGCGGTAAAAATGATAGTTTATCCGGACCCGGTAGGCCGGGCTGGTCATGCCGGTCGGCAGGCCGGAAATGGTTTTATCGCCGGCCCCGTCGTCGCTGTTATCAAGCGTGGCCGGTTGGGTGATATTGGTGACCGGCAGTCCGGTGGAGATTCTCGGCACCTCGAGTTGATTGGTGCCGTCGGCGACGAAAAAGTCTTTGCTTTTATCGCGCTGGTTGCGGGTGATCTGTCCGTCGATCGTGGAGTCGGTCGCGATGCCGATGCCCAGCATGGCGGCCACGGTCAGAATCAGCAGGCAGATGACCAAGGCCATCCCTTTGCTGTCCGCGATGAGCTTTGTCATGATTCCGGGTCCATTTTGAAGGTTATGATGGTCGGTTCGATCTTGCCGGGGTCGCGGTTGTAACCGCCCAGGCTGAGGTTGCCGGTTTTGGGATCCTTTTTCTCGAAAGCCGCGAAAATTAGAATCAGTTTGATGTCGTCATTCGGCGAGCCGACAACCAGGCTGTTTCCGGTAGTAATCTGCCAACGCACATAATAGCGTTGATTTTCCTGTTCGACCCGGTACCATTGCAAACCGTCGGGGCTGCTGTGCACGACGTAGTCCAGGCCGGCGATGTTTCCGGTGTCGCCGGCACTGCCGGTCGGATAAGCGGTCGCCGCGGCGTCGCTGTTGTCGTCCGCCAGAAGGTGGTTGTTGTAGTCCAGATACATCAGATGTTCCGCCATCCGCTCAGCGACCAGGACCGCCCGGTTCAAATCCCGGGAAAAACCACGATTCTGAATCGCCCGACCGTTTAAAAACGTAAACCCGAGAATGCCGAAGGCCATCACCGCCATGGCGATCAGCAATTCGATCAGGGTAAAGCCCTGGGGCCGGTCATGCTTCATGGCTGCCGCTCTTTTCTGTCTTTATTCAGCTACAGGTTAAGGTTGCGGATCGTGATGGTCGTTTCGAGGAGGTAGCGATGCACGCTTCTATGCGTATCGAGATTCCCCGCGTCGGTGCCGGTAAAAGGGCCGACCGTGACTCCGGCCAGATCATAAGTTCTTCGGTCAATGTATTCTTTGTCGATTTTTCCCGTCCGGGCGAGAAGAAAAACCCGCACCGCCCGAATCCGGGAAATGTCGGCCGGATCGTCGACCCAACTGTCGATCAGGCCGTCGCTGCCGGTATCGATGCCGTATTGGAACTGCAGATCCTGAATGTTTTCGGCGACATCCAGTTGCGTGCTGCTGGCGGAAACATGGTCGTCGATTCTCAGACTGTTATTGACCAGCCGAATGGTGAAGGCCTGTACTTGGTAGACCATGACATCTATCGGTTTCGGGGTGCCGGTGAGAGGATCGATGCAGTTGATGGCGTTGCTGATTTCGCTGACTTCCTGGGGGTCGAGACTGCTGGTCAGGGTCAAAAGGTTGCCGGCCGCGGCCGAGATGGTTCGGTACACGTTGTTGTGGCTGGGAGAAATGGCAATGTAGCTCTTGGCGGCGGTGCCCCCAAGCTTGTGGTCGGCGGTATCGAGGGTTATCTGGGTGGCGGAGATCGCGGTGATCTTGCCCGCGTATCTGACGGCTCCGGCCAGGGTCAGCTGGTCCGGGATTGGAGACGTCTGGTTGTCAATGACGAACATCGCGTTAAGCTCGTCGTTGTCACTACCGTCATCATAGATGGGGGGACTGTTGTCATAGGTCGCCAGATGACCGGAGGTCAGCTGGTTGCCGAAACTGTCTTTGCAGTTGGCCCCGGCCATGCGCAGCAGGTTGCAGATCCGCTCCATGGCTATGCGGGCGTTCATCTGCATGTCAATGAGATCCTCCTCGCTGTGGTAGACCTTATTCTGGCCGGTAATGCTGGTCATGGCGCCGATCGAGACAATGCCGAGAATGACCAGGACCACCATCAATTCAACCAGGGTGAAGCCCCGGCAATTGTTAGAGTTTTTTATCAGCGCCATGTTCCCCCTCCGGTCGCCCAGTAGCGGCTTTGGATTCTGCCGACGTTGTTGGAGCCGACGGCATAAGTGCCGGAGCTGTCCTGGTTGGGGGTATGCAGATAGACCCAGCCGTTGGAAGCGGTGCCCGCAGGGCTGAAACGAACGCGGTTGCCGCTGAAGGAAACAAAGTTGGAGGCGGGAACGGACGCGGTGCCGCTCGCGCTGGTGCCGGGTCCTCCGTCGTCGTAGGTCACGGCGCCAAAGGCAATATCACTCGGCAGGGTGACGGTTTCCAGCAGTTCGGCGGCGCCGTCATAAGTGTTGTCGTTATCCAGGTCGCGCCACAGGGTGAAACAAGAATCAATCGCGCCGTCGTCGTTAATGTCGAAATCAACCAGAACATTACAGTTTTCCCGTACCGCCAGCAGCCGCGCCTGTTGCATCTTGGCGCGCAGGGTGCGCGCCGTGCTTTTCAGCCGATAGCCGCTGGAGTGCATTTCCGCGTAGGTGAAGGCGGCGATCAGGGAGGTGATGGTGATGACCACCATCAATTCGACCAGGGTGAAGCCCCCGTGGGCGGTCAACCGGTTTGCTGAGCGGTTCCGGTTGCTGGTCATAGGTCGATGGCGGCCGGGCGGCTGATTGCAAAAATGTTATTCATGGCTCTTTGGTTGGCCGGCAATTGCAATATCGTTACCGGCGACACCTTGAAATTTCTACTTGCTGCGGAAATTTGATTGCTATCTTTAATAAGATTAATAACATTAGCACAGGCAAAGGTTAAACACAAGTGGATTTTAGGATAGAGTCCTTAGCATGTAAAGCAATTCGCATTCCCGCAAATACGAAAAAAATCTGTAAGCGGAGAAATTATCCCGGATTTT